>JACDDA010000005.1 GCA_013817245.1 Gammaproteobacteria bacterium | reverse complement strand
ACTGCTGATAAACCGTTTGAGTTCCGGTGCGTAATAGCGCGCGCGGTAATAATACAAACCCGTGTTGTCGTTGTCACGTCCGGTGTATTGCGCGGTGTTTTTGTTGCTTTCACCTTGTGCGTCGGTGTCGCCATAGGCGCTGTATTGATAAGTGGTTTTGGCTTGGCCAGTGGTGTCGGTCAGCACTTGGGTGGAGATCAATAGGGTCAGTCTCGATTGATTTTGATTTTATCGTCATGCTTAACCATTGCTGACTTTTTAAAAAAATCAATGCCCCGTTTTAGATTTGCCGGCGTTTTGTGACATTAGGTTATCTGTCCACGCAATACCAATCGCTGACAAAATAAAAATCATATGAATAATGGTTTGCCACATCACACCGCTTTCGGTGTATTGAGAGTTTGCGGTGCCAAGCGTACCAATCGCAATAAAGGTTTTAAGTAAATGAATAGAACTGATGCCGATGATAGCCATGGCGAGTTTTACTTTTAATACTGAAGCATTGACGTGACTCAACCATTCGGGTTGATCGGGATGTCCTTGTAAGTTTAAGCGTGATACAAATGTTTCGTAGCCGCCGACGATGACCATTACTAACAAGTTTGAAATCATCACCACGTCGATTAACCCTAATACCGCTAGCATAATGAGTTGTTCGCTGAGGCTGGTAGCGCCTTCGATTAGATGAACTAATTCTTTGATGAATAAAATAACATAGACACCTTGTGCCACTATTAAACCTAAGTACAAAGGTAGCTGCATCCAACGTGAGCTAAAGATCAACCAAGAAAGCGGATGTAAACGTGGAGTTTTATTAGTGTCCATAATAATCTTCAAAAGTTAGGAGGGGGTATTCTAATGAATTCAAGGGCTGTCGAGAAAAGATATTTGCTTTAATCGCTTATATGTTTCATTTGCCGAGCAAGTACATACTGAAACATCATGACATAATCTATCCTGCTAGCATAAAAGATTAATCGAGTCTTGTATGAACAATCTTTCCGAAACAACGCCTCGCGTGGTTCCCTTTAAAGACGCTGTGCTCTTTTGGCTGAAATTAGGCTTTATCAGTTTTGGTGGGCCTGCGGGTCAGATTTCCATCATGTATCAAGAAATCGTGGAGCGTCGGCGTTGGTTGTCTGAACAACGTTTTTTGCATGCGCTGAATTACTGCATGGTGTTACCGGGGCCAGAAGCGCAACAACTCGCCACGTATATTGGATGGTTAATGCACCGCACGTGGGGCGGCATTATCGCCGGCGTGTTGTTTGTTTTGCCGTCTTTGTTAATTTTGATTGGCTTATCGTGGATTTATATCGCCTTCGGGGACACGCCGTGGGTCGCGGGGATATTTTATGGAATTAAACCTGCCGTCACGGCAATTGTTCTACAAGCCGCACATCGCATTGGTTCCAAAACGCTGAAAAATCCCACTTTATGGATTATTGCGACCGCGGCCTTTGTCGCTATTTTTGCACTGCAATTACCGTTTCCGCTGATTATTATAAGCGCCGCGCTGATTGGATATTGCGGAGGACGTTGGGCGCCTGCGCAATTCAGTGCGGGTGCGAAAAACCATGGAACCCCAAACACCGATACCAATGTAATAACGACGCCCGCCATAATTGATGACCACACACCAACACCGGCGCACGCCCATTTCCACTGGCGTCGATTAATTCAAATTTTGCTGATTGGCGCTTTGTTGTGGTTGTTGCCGATGGGCATATTGACTTATTTCTATGGCTGGCAAGGAACCTTGACGCAAATGGCGTGGTTTTTTACTAAGGCAGCCTTATTAACCTTTGGTGGCGCATACGCCGTATTGCCATATGTTTATCAGGGTGCGGTTCATCATTATGGCTGGCTAACCCCGACACAAATGATTGACGGTTTAGCATTGGGAGAAACGACACCGGGCCCACTCATTATGATCGTAGCTTTTGTGGGTTTTGTGGGCGCGTATGTAAAAGCGGTATTCGGTGCCGATATGGTATTTGTGGCCGGCGCAGTGGCCGCCATCTTAGTTACGTGGTTTACCTTTTTGCCTTCTTTTGTTTTTATTCTTGCCGGCGGCCCGTTGGTGGAATCTACGCATGGCGATTTAAAATTCACCGCACCATTAACCGCGATCACCGCTGCAGTCGTAGGTGCGATCTTAAATTTAGCGATGTTTTTTGCTTATCACACATTCTGGCCACAAGGTTGGAACGGCGGCTTGGATTGGCCAAGCGCATTAGTGGCGCTGGCCGCAATGATTGGATTGCTGTATTTCAAACGCAGTGTGTTGGAAGTATTAGGTGCTGCCGCAGTGGCGGGCCTTTTAATCACAATGCTGGGGAATTAAAACTAAGGATATATTCTGGTGCCGTTATAAAAACACGTTACGCGTATTCATATAGGTGGCGGAGAGAGAGGGATTCGAACCCTCGATACGGGATAAACCATATACTCCCTTAGCAGGGGAGCGCCTTCGACCTCTCGGCCATCTCTCCGAACTCGTTCATGCAGCAATTGCCTATGCAATCACTCATCTTAAACTTTCCGCGCTCACCTATTATATTACAGGGGAGCTTGCTGATTTTACGCTGCGTGTGCGATGCACACTTCCGCGGGCCATCTCTCCGCGAATAACGCTATTTTATTACCAACTTATTTGTGCATGAAACCTTGTTTTATGGACTAAAAAACAAAGCCAAACCACCCAAAAAAGAAGGCCAGATACTGACTGATCCGGCCTGTTTAGTCAATCTGCTAAGGACCTTTACGGTCCATTAGCTTATGCAATTAACTGTTACCGTTACTACGATCGCTACTGTCGGTATCGCGTTCGCGCTTAATGCGTTCGTAAATTTCTTCACGATGCACTGCAACATCTTTCGGGGCGTTAACACCAATACGCACCTGATTACCTTTTACTCCGAGGACAGTTACTGTGACCTCGTCGCCAACCATCAGCGTCTCTCCGACACGCCGTGTTAAAATCAGCATGCTACTTCTCCTGTTTGCTCATCATCACCAGTTTTGACAGCAGCCTCATCCGTGTTCGTGCATGGCTACAACGCTGTCTAACGATCCGAATTATACTCGGATTCGCATCCATTTATATACGGCCGCCACTGGGTTTTCTTGAGCTGAAATCCTATTTGAATTCCAACTTAATCCCGAGGCAGCAAAACCAACTAGATAGCAGCAACGCTGCCGTCTTTATCTAATTCAAACACCTGATGCAAAGTACGCACGCCTAACTCAAGATATTTTTGATCCACGACTACTGAGATTTTGATTTCAGAGGTGGAGATCATTCGGATGTTGATGTTTTCACCGGCTAAAGCTTTAAACATCGTCGCGGCAATACCTGCGTGAGAACGCATGCCAACACCCACTAACGAAATTTTCACGATCGTATCGTTACCCAATACTTGGCGCGCATTTAAACTTTTCGCCGTTTTTTGCAAAATATCCATCGCGCGTTTGTAATCGGTACGATTAACTGTAAAAGTAAAATCGGTAGTGTCGTTACCCGCAACGTTTTGCACAATCATATCAACTTCGATATTGGCATCGGAAATGGGGCCAAGAATACTCGCCGCAACACCGGGTTGATCAGGCACGCCTGCAATCGTTAATTGAGCTTCATCACGATTAAACGCAATGCCCGCAATTCTAGGTTGTTCCATCTTTTCTTCCTCTAAGGTAATCAGCGTGCCTTCACCTTTATCATCAAAGGTCGACAACACACGCAATGGCACATTATATTTACCGGCAAATTCCACCGAACGAATTTGCAAAACTTTAGAACCTAAGCTCGCCATTTCTAACATTTCTTCAAAAGTGATGCGCGCTAAGCGTCGTGCGTTAGGTTCAACACGCGGATCAGTTGTATACACACCATCCACGTCAGTATAAATCTGACACTCATCCGCTTTTAATGCAGCCGCTAATGCAACACCCGTAGTATCGGAACCACCGCGACCTAAGGTGGTAATGTTGCCGTGCTCATCAACACCTTGAAAACCCGCAACAATCACCACACGACCCGCTGCTATATCAGCACGCATCGCACTATCGTCTATGTGCATAATGCGCGCTTTATTAAACGCACTATCCGTCACGATGCGTACTTGAGCACCGGTATAAGATCGCGCATCTTGACCGCGTTTTTTTAAAGCGATCGCTAACAATGCAATCGTTACTTGTTCGCCAGTGGCAACCAGTACATCGTACTCACGCGGATCGGGTTCTTCATCAAGCGCTTTTGCTAATGCGATTAAACGATTAGTTTCACCGCTCATAGCGGATACAACCACGACAATGTCATGGCCAGCTTGACGTGCTTTAATTACTTTATCAGCAACATGTTCGATGCGTTCTGTACTACCCACCGACGTGCCGCCATATTTTTGTACTATAAGTGCCATTGCTTACAACAACCTCATTTACTATTTTATTAAAAAAATTATTGTGCGCTACGCTTGCGCGATCCAAACTTTCACACTGTTTAAAGCATCATCTAATGCACTCGGATCAGTGCCACCCGCTTGCGCCATATCCGCACGACCGCCGCCTTTACCACCCACTTGCAAAGCGACTTTATTTATAATGTCGCCGGCTTTAAATTTATCCATTAAATCATTAGTGACACCCGCAACTAAACGCACCTTGTCATCTTCCACTGCGCCTAACACCACAATCACCGAACCTAATTTATCTTTTAACTGATCGGCCATTTCACGCAACGCTTTGGCATCTACGCCGTCCATGCGTGCAACCAATACATTCACACCCGCTATGATTTCAACTTGTGCGGCAATATCACCACTTTGTTGACTGGCTACTTTTGATTTTAATTGCTGCAATTGTTTTTCAAGCTCACGCTGTTGAGTTTGCAACTGCAATACTTTGTCGACGACTTGTTCACGGCCAATTTTCAATGCGCTCGCTAAGGTCATCAACTGTTGATTTTGTTGCTCATACCAAGCCAGCGCATTATCACCGGTGATTGCTTCGATTCGACGCACGCCAGCAGCGACGCCCGTTTCACTGATGATTTTGAATAAGCCAATATCGCCGGTGCGCGCTACATGCGTACCACCACATAATTCTTTAGAAAAACCAATCGTTAATACACGTACATCATCAGCATATTTTTCGCCAAACAAGGCCATTGCACCGGATTTCACTGCGTCGTCCATCGACATGACGTTGGTTTGTGTCGCCGTATTTTGACGAATTTCTTGATTCACTAAACGCTCAATAGCTTGCAACTGTTTGTCGTTAACGGGTTCGCCATGCGAAAAATCAAAACGCAAACGTTGCTCATTCACTAACGAGCCTTTTTGTTGCACATGTTTGCCTAATACTTCTCGTAATGCAGCGTGCATTAAATGTGTAGCTGAATGATTCCAAGCAGTCGCTTGTCTTGCAGCGATATTCACGCGTGCTTCTACTTGATCATTAAGTTTTAATTCACCTTTGATAACGCGACCAATGTGTAAAAATACATTACCTTGTTTTTGCGTATCGTCTACTTCAAAAACAGCGGTCTTAGTTATTAACTGACCGCGATCACCGGCCTGGCCACCTGACTCCGCATAAAACGGCGTGCTGTCTAGAACAACAATCGCTTCTTGCCCCATTGCCAACTGTTGAACCGGCGCCGCATCTAATAACAAATTAATAATGTTACCTTGGTCATCTAGCTGTTCATAACCACTAAAACGACTTTCACCTTCTAACGACAAACGCTGACTAAGATCAACATTGAAACGACTGGCTGCACGGGCTCGTTCGCGTTGTTGATTCATCGCCGCATCGAAACCTTGCAGATCTAATTCTAAATTGCGTTCTCGCGCAATATCAGCGGTTAGATCTACTGGAAATCCGTAAGTATCATAAAGTTTAAATACCACATCGCCGGGTAACGTTTTGGTTTTAAGTTGCGCAATCGCCGTGTCTAAAATCGCCATGCCTTGTTCTAAAGTTTCGGCAAAACGTTCTTCTTCATTTTGCAAAGTGCGTTCAATTTGAATTTGTTGAACGCGCAATTCAGGATAAGCATCACCCATTACGCGCGCTAGCGCTGCAACGAGCTGATAAAAGAAAGGTTTTTCTTGGCCTAATTTATAACCATGACGAATCGCGCGACGAATAATCCGGCGCAGCACATAACCTCGGCCTTCATTAGATGGCACCACGCCATCGGCAATTAAAAATGCGCAAGAACGAATATGATCAGCAATTACTTTTAAGGAGTTGTTATTAACATCGGTAGTGCCCACTGCTTCGGTAGCGGCGGCCAATAAGTCACGAAATAAATCAATTTCATAATTACTGTGCACACCTTGCAAGACAGCAGCGATACGCTCCAAGCCCATCCCAGTATCAACCGAAGGCTTAGGCAATGGCGTTAAGGTACCATTTGCATCACGGTTATATTGCATGAAAACTAAATTCCAAATTTCTATGTAACGATCACCGTCTTCGTCGGGTGATCCAGGCGGCCCACCTGCAATCTGGGCGCCGTGATCATAAAAAATTTCTGTGCAAGGCCCACAAGGACCGGTTTCACCCATTTGCCAAAAATTATCTTTCGCACCAATTCGAGAAAAACGTTTTTCGCTAACGCCAATTTTTTTTAGCCAAATGTCAGCTGCTTCTTGATCATCTTCAAATACAGTAATCCACAAACGTTCAGCGGGTAGTTTTAATTCTTCGGTTAAAAATTTCCAACCAAATTGAATCGCGTCTTCTTTAAAATAATCACCAAAACTAAAATTACCTAACATTTCAAAAAATGTATGGTGTCTGGCAGTGTAGCCGACGTTTTCTAAATCGTTATGTTTGCCGCCCGCGCGCACGCAGCGCTGCGAACTCGTGGCACGCACATAATCACGTTTATCTTGACCAAGAAAAACGTCTTTAAATTGCACCATACCCGCATTGGTAAATAACAAGGTAGCATCGTTACCGGGCACCAATGAAGACGATGGCACAACGGTATGTCCGTGCTTAGCGAAGAAGGTTAAAAATTGACTGCGTAAATCACTTAAACTTGTCATGACTCGTTATGTTTCCAGAGTTTCCGAATGTGCGCGGTGGTAAATCCACGTTGCTGTAAAAAAACTGCACGCTTTTGTTGTTCTTGCCAATTCTCTGGCAACAAATCCCCAAATCGTTTGCAATACACTTCCCACGCGAGCGTTAACCATTCGCTGTCATCGTGATTTGCCAGACATTGTTCTGCTAATGACATATCAATGCCACGAGCGTTGAGTCCTGCACGAATTTTGATCGGTCCTTGACCACGTACGATGCGACTATGCACGAAGGCTTCCGTAAAACGAGCATCGGATTGCAAATCCTCGCTCGCTAACACATCCAACAGTTGTTTCACTAAGTCCAGATGTTCGCGACCTAGTTTTTGCGCCAACTCCAGGCGCGAGTGCTCGCGTTGCGCCAAGAGTCGCAACGCTTTCGCACGCAAGACTTGGCGCAAATCGACTTCCATTTTGAATCAGATCAGCGCAATCAAGGAGTTTCTAAATTAGGCTGATTCTTCCTCGGCAACAACATCATCTTCCGGTGCCGCGCTTTTGCTCACTAACAATTTACTACGCAATTCTTTTTCAATGCGCGCAGCCAACTCAGTGTGTTCACGTAAATATTGACGCGAATTATCTTTGCCTTGGCCAATTTTTTCACCGCCAACGCTATACCACGCACCGGCTTTATCGATCAAACCATGGGTCACACCCAGGTCAATCAACTCGCCTTCGCGCGAACAACCTTCGCCGTATAAGATTTCAAACTCTGCTTGTTTAAATGGAGGTGCTACTTTATTTTTCACTACTTTAACACGCGTTTCATTACCAATAACTTCATCGCCTTTTTTCACTGAACCGGTACGACGAATATCTAAACGCACCGACGCATAAAACTTCAAGGCATTACCACCGGTGGTGGTTTCTGGATTGCCAAACATGACGCCAATTTTCATCCGTATTTGGTTAATGAATATGACTAAAGTATTGGAACGTTTGATATTGGCGGTTAACTTACGCAAAGCTTGTGACATCAAACGGGCTTGCAAGCCCATGTGTGAATCACCCATCTCACCTTCAATTTCGGCTTTCGGTGTTAAAGCAGCTACTGAATCGATTACGATTAAATCGACAGCACTAGAGCGCACTAACATATCGACAATTTCTAATGCTTGTTCGCCGGTATCGGGTTGCGAAACTAATAATTCTTCCAGTTTCACACCTAGCTTTTCAGCATAACTTGGATCTAAAGCGTGTTCTGCATCCACGAAAGCTGCTGTGCCACCGGCTTTTTGGCATTCCGCAATCGCTTGCAAGGTAAGCGTGGTTTTACCCGATGATTCTGGGCCATAAATTTCTACAACACGGCCTTTCGGTAAGCCGCCTACGCCTAAGGCGATGTCTAGGGTTAAAGAACCAGTAGAAATCACGCCAATATCAGGCCGTACACTACCATCACCTAAACGCATGACAGAGCCCTTGCCGAATTGACGTTCAATTTGTGTTAATGCCGCAGCTAATGCTTTTTTGCGATCGTCGCTCATGAGTAATAATCCTCTCAAAGATTCTTTGTAAGTATTTGATATCTAAAGTTTTATGCAAAAAAAGCGCGCATAACAGCGCGTCCATTATCCCACACTCAGCTAATCGCTTCAGCCTTATTATTCTTTATTTAGGAGCTGCGACTTCCTTAGATAGTTTTTTCAACGACGCTTCGCCTTCATTCAAGTTTTGCTCGGCTTGTTTTAAACGCGCGCGTACCTGTTCCGCTTCACCGCTAACGTCGGCTTTTTTAACTTCCAATTCAGCGATTTTTTGCTTTTCCAATTCAATCTTGGCCGCCAATTCTTCAAGGCTCAGATTAGGATCAATCGGTTCAAGTTGCTCATCTAACACATCATCCATCGCGGTGGATGTTTGCGACGGCGTCTCTTCGCTATTAACACTCATGGCGGGCGGTACTTTGGTCTTATTACCCTGCGTCACATACCAAGCACCAGCAGCGATCAGTACGATAACGACCACTATCAATAAAACTTTCTGATTCATAAATACTCCCTTATACCTTTTAATGCGTACTTAACCGCTGCCGCGCGTATTTGACTACGATCACCAGCAAACCACATACGCTGCGCATGCGTTTGAATTACCTGACTAGATGCTCCGCGAATTCCCCAAGCAAACCAAACCGTACCCACTGGTTTATTGGGCGTGCCGCCCTCTGGACCCGCGACTCCGCTAACAGCAATAGACAATTGTGCCGCAGTGTTTTGCAAAGCGCCATGCGCCATTGCTAAAACCACGGGTTCGCTCACTGCACCAAAGTGCGCTAACAAATGCGCGGACACCTGCAGCTGTTGCTGCTTCATCGCATTACTATACGTAACCCACCCCCCTTCGTACCACTGCGAGCTGCCAGCCTGATCGGTAAAATATTTCGCTAACAAACCACCCGTACAGGATTCCGCCGTGACTAAACGCCAGCGCCGCGCAAGTAATGACGCGGCTAGCGTCGCGATTTCCAAACTAAGCAGATTTTCGGGTGTATTCGTCATGACCATCCTTATGAAGCGCCATTCTCTGAATAGTTGCTCGCAATATCAAGCCAAGGTTTGATTTGTTACACTCGCGCCAGTCAAATCTCCCAATAATATGGAATCGCGCCTTAGCTCATGAGTAATGTGGCTTTACAACAAGACTCTGCATTCGCATCGCATACGCCGATGATGCAACAGTATTTGCGCATTAAGCAGCACCACCCCAACACCTTGTTGTTCTATCGCATGGGTGATTTTTACGAATTGTTTTTTGACGATGCACGCAAAGCGTCGCGTCTATTAAATATCTCGCTCACTGCGCGCGGCCAATCCAATGGTCAACCTATTCCTATGGCGGGTATACCGTATCATGCAGCGGAAGGTTACTGGGCAAAATTACTCAAGCTCGGCGAATCCGCCGTGGTTTGCGAACAAGTCGGTGATCCTGCTACCAGCAAAGGTCCGGTTGATCGCGAAGTCAGTCGCATTTTAACGCCCGGCACACTGACCGACGAAGCCTTGCTTGATGAACGTCGTGATGCGTTGTTGTTATCTATATATAAGCAACACCATATCTGGGGCTTAGCATGGGCAGATTTAAGCACGGGCAATTTCCGCGTCATGGAAGTGGATGATGAAGATGCGGCGCAAACAGAATTAGCCCGCTTAAATCCAGTAGAAATTTTATGGGATGAAAACAGCGCGTTGCCGCCCTGGTTAACATCTAAAACCAGCGCTTCCACTATTCGCAATCGCCCGCCGTGGCATTTTGAATACGTCAGTGCGCAACGCCGTTTATGCGAACAATTTGGCACCCATGATTTGCATGGTTTTGGTTGCGCCAATTTCAGCGCCGCGATTGCAGCAGCCGGTTGTTTATTAAATTACGTGGGCGAAACCCAACGTGCACAAGTACAACATCTACGCGGTTTAAGTGTCGAACATAGCGATGAAGCTATCGTATTAGATGCCGCAACTCGACGTAATTTAGAATTAGATATTACGCTCAGCGGACAAACTGATAATACTTTATTTGCATTACTCGATAACTGCGCCTGTGTCATGGGCAGTCGTTTGTTACGACGCTGGTTGTTACGCCCTTTGCGCAATCAAAGCATATTACAAGCACGTTTTGATGCCATTGAAAATCTACTGCAACAACGTGCTTACACAGCATTATTAGATTCGTTAAAAAATGTGGGCGATATCGAACGCATTGCTACTCGTATTGCGTTGAAATCTGCACGCCCTCGCGATTTATTAGCCTTACGTAATACGCTAGCGCAATTACCCGCTTGGCAAAAACAATTAACTGTTTTATCAGCCGAGCGCTTACACGAACTGCAAACACTGCTTAACATTGATGCAACCGTTCACCAACAACTCGCCAAAGCTATTATTGATAATCCACCGGTATTAATTCGTGATGGCGGTGTCATTGCTGCAGGTTATGATGCGGAATTAGATGAGCTGCGAACCTTAAGCACCCATGCACAAGAATTTTTACTGGATTTAGAAACTCGCGAACGCGCTCAAACGGGAATTCAAACTTTAAAAGTTAGCTACAACCGCGTACACGGTTATTATATTGAACTCGGTCGCCAACACGCAGAACGCATTCCTGCATATTACACACGCAGACAAACGCTAAAAGCGGCTGAACGTTACATCACGCCTGAGTTAAAAAGTTTTGAAGATAAAGTGCTCGGCGCGCGCGATCGCGCGTTAGCGCGTGAAAAACAATTGTATGATGAATTACTCGATAGCTTACAAGCACATTTATCCACGCTCCACATCATTGCCAACGCCTTAGCAGAACTGGATGTATTAGCCACGCTCAGCGAACGCGCCAACACATTAGATTACGTACGACCACAGTTAAGTACCGAAACAGGATTAACGATTCGCGCCGGCCGACATCCCGTTGTTGAAAATATGTTAGACGCGCCTTTTGTTAGCAATAACACGTTGTTTGATGATAAACATCGTTTGTTAATTATTACTGGACCTAATATGGGCGGTAAATCTACCTACATGCGGCAAACGGCGTTAATTGTATTGCTTGCGCACATAGGCAGTTTTGTACCGGCCAGCGAAGCGCGCATTGGTCCGATTGATCGCATCTTCACACGTATCGGCGCGGCCGATGATTTAGCCAGTGGTCGCTCTACTTTCATGGTTGAAATGACAGAAGCAGCTAATATTTTGCATAACGCAACGGCACAAAGTTTAGTGTTGATGGATGAAATTGGTCGCGGCACGAGTACTTTCGATGGTTTATCACTGGCTTTCGCTTGTGCCGAACATTTAGTCAGCAGCTCGCAAGCATTTACTTTATTTGCCACACATTATTTCGAATTAACGCAGTTAGCCGAGCAGCACGCTACCGCACACAATTTACATTTAGACGCAGTTGAGCATGGGGACACGATTGTATTTTTACATAGCGTGAAACCCGGCCCCGCCAATCAAAGTTATGGTTTGCAAGTAGCACAACTGGCCGGTGTACCCACTAGCGTGATTCGCCAAGCTAAACAACATTTGCAACGTTTAGAACAACAAGCAGTCAATCAACAATCACAACAGCCACAACTCAATTTATTTGCTGCGCAGACCAAACCTTCCGCCATCAAAGCTGCGCCTGATTTACTACGATTAAGTTTAGCCCAGATACAGCCAGATCAATTAAGTCCACGCGAAGCCTTAGAAATAGTTTATAAACTCAAAGCGCTTAGTGACAATAATGACCACTTAGATTATCTGCCCTCGGCACCCTGAATCCCGTATAACCCTGGAACCCTATGAATTCTTTTAAAAATATTGCGTTTCTGTGTAATGACAAAATCGGCAGCGGTGAAAATTTACGCAAGCTTTACGATCATTTGCAGAATCGTAATTACAATTTATTACTGGATACCAGCTGCCAACGTTTTATCAAAGACAGCAACGCTACCTTTATTTCCGTAGCCACGGTTGTAGAATGTGATTTAGCGATTGTTATCGGTGGTGATGGCACTTTGCTTAGCGCTGCACGCACCTTAGCCGATAAACACGTGCCACTGGTAGGTATCAATTTAGGTCGTTTAGGTTTTCTAGTCGACATCTCACCCGATGACATGTTGCAATATATTGACGCTATTTTAGAAGGTCACTATATCGCCGAAGAACGTTTTTTATTAAAAGCGCGTATCAGTAATAACGGCGTTATTAGCAAAGAAGAAATCGCTTTTAACGACATTGTTGTTAATAATTATATCGATGCTCGCTTAATCGAGTTTTCAGTTTTCGTTAATGACGGTTTTGTGAGCCATGAACGCGCTGACGGCATGATCATCGCAACACCGACGGGCTCAACGGCTTATGCCCTATCCAGCGGCGGACCTATTTTACATCCCTCATTAAGCGCCATGACCTTAGTGCCTATTTGCCCGCATGCTTTAAATCATCGTCCTTTAGTCGTAGATGCAAACAGCAAAGTTAGCATTGAAATGGATCCGCGCTGCGAAACGCGTGCACAAGTCAGTTTTGATGGGCAATTCAGCTACGAATTAAACACTGGCGATAAAGTGGATATTTTACGCCACACTAATCGTGTTAAATTATTACACCCCGTGGGTTATGATTTCTTCGATATCTTGCGCGTGAAATTACACTGGGGCCACCGGACCGATTACGAGTAACACTATGCTGCGTCATTTACGCATTGCCGATTTCGCCATCATTGCCGAATCGGAACTTAGCTTTAAAGAAGGCATGACTGCACTGACCGGTGAAACGGGTGCGGGCAAATCCATTTTGTTAGACGCTTTAAATTTAGTCTTAGGTGATCGCGCGGATTTACAATCGATCCGCGAAGGCGCGGAACGCGCTGACATTACTGCCTCTTTTGATATTACCGATGTTCCCGCGGCGCGTCAGTGGTTACAAGAACGCGAAATGGATACCGGCACCGAATGCATTTTACGACGCACCATTAGCGCACAAACCGGCTCTAAAGGATTTATTAATGGCACGCCAGTAACACTGCACTCGTTGCGTGAACTTGGCGAAATGTTAGTTAACTTACACGGCCAACACGAACATCAAACATTAACGCGTCGCGAAATTCAACGACAACGCTTAGACGATTACGCTAATCATCCTGCATTGTTAGAGCGCATTGCGCAATTACATCATACTTGGCGCGGACAATTTGATCGTTGGCAGCAATTACAAGCGGCAGCTAATGAACGCACGGAACGTTTAGCCATTTTACGTTTTCAAGTAAACGAATTAAGTGCTTTAGATTTACAAGAAAACGAGTGGCTTAGTTTAAACCAAGAACATCAACGTCTTGCCAACGCTTCACGCTTAATGAGCAGCGTGCAGTTATGTTTACAAGTATTAGATGAGCATGAAGAAACACACGTTTATAATTTATTAATTCAAGCGACTCGTGCTTTAACGGATGTAGCCGCGCTCGACCCGCAATTACAAACGAGTTTAAACGCATTAGAAACGGCGCAAATCAGCATTGAAGAAACCGCCAGCGATCTACGTCGTTATCTTAGTAGCGCCGAGTTAGACCCAAAACGCTTGGAATTTGTTGAACAACGCATGCGCATAATGCATGACTTATCACGTAAACATCGAATTGATGCTAATGATTTATTAAGTCGTTATGCTGAATTACAAAATGAACTCGACACGCTAGAACATGCTGATGAAAATTTACAAAGTCTCGAGACCGAGCTCCAACAACTCGCACAACAATATCGTGAAGCAGCGGAAGCCTTACACAAAAGCCGCGTAAAAGTCGCCGCGCAATTAAGCAAACAAGTGACTCAAGGCATGCAAATTTTAGGCATGGCAGGTGGTGTATTTGAAATTGCGGTGGATGCTAAAACTATCAACGTCGTGAATGGCGAAGGTTTTTCCGCTCATGGCGCCGACAGTGTTGAGTTTCGAGTGGCCGCTAATCCTGGCCAAACACCGCGCGCATTAGGCAAAGTCGCATCGGGTGGTGAATTATCTCGCATCAGTCTTGCAGTGCAAATGATTACTGCCGGGAGTGAACCGATCCCTACACTTATTTTTGATGAAGTTGATGCGGGTATCGGCGGCGCAATTGCTGAAGTAGTGGGTATGCATTTGCGTTTATTAGGCGAACATCGTCAAGTGATGTGTGTAACCCATTTAGCGCAAGTAGCCGCGCAAGCCCATCAACATTTACAAGTCAGTAAACAAACCGAAAAAGCACAAGGCGTAGCGCATACGCGCGTACATGAATTAAGCGAAGCAGATCGTGTGAAAGAAATTGCGCGAATGTTAGGCGGTATGGAAATGACAGAACAAACATTGTTACACGCTGAAGAAATGATTGTGCGCGCACAAAAACGGCGCGCTTAATCAATTCAACTTAGCGTTTTTTCACATGACTATTATTGCAGCTCGCCTCGTTACATTCGCCATATAAAATCATACTGTGCTCAGTTAAGGTGAAGCCCCGCTCCGCAGCAATTTCTTTTTGCCGACGTTCAATATCCGCGTCCATGAACTCAATCACTTTGCCGCAACGAATGCACACTAAATGATCGTGATGTTTACCGTCGTCTAATTCGAAAACACCCTGACCGCCTTCAAAATGATGACGGATCACCAAACCGGCGGATTCAAACTGGGTCAACACGCGATACACGGTGGCCAAACCAATATCATCTTCGCAATCTAACAGGCACTTATAGATATCTTCTGCGGTCATATGCCGATCGCGATTAGTATCAAGAATTTCTAAAATTCTCATGCGTGGCAAAGTAACTTTAAGACCGGCTCGTTTAAGATCTGAGGATTCCATGATCCACCTCGCGACTGTGCGCTCGACCTGCCGAAGGCCAACGCGCTTATGATATGATGCCGGCATTATAGCCGAAAGGGTTCTACTATGTCCGTGCTCTTACGTGTACTGCTTATTAGTTTGCTGATAGTTAACAGCGGCTGCAATTTCTGGATTAAGCCTTATCGCCCTGACATCAATCAAGGCAATGTGCTCAACGAAGACGATATTAAGAGCCTCAAAATCGGCATGAGCAAAGAACAAGTCTTATTTTTAATGGGCAAGCCGGTACTGGCAACCCCTTTTGAAACCAATCGCTGGAATTACATTCATTATTTAAAACCCGGTTATAAAGACGCGCAAATTGAACAATTACAATTGTATTTCAAAGGTGACGCATTAGAACGTATTGAGCGTAACAAAACCGGCCCTGATCCTGAGACAGCAAAATAATCTTAACGCTTCTTTTCTTTAGCGCGCCGCGCCGCACGTTGTTTGCGCGCTGATTTGGGATCCGCGATCAACGGCCGATAAATTTCTACGCGATCACCAGCTGCCAATAGATGATCGCCTTTAATAACCTTAGCAAAAATACCGACTGAACTTTGTTCAAGATCAATTTCTGGAAAACGCTGCGTCAATCCAGATAACACAATCGCCTGCATGACGGTGGTGCCTATTGGCACATCTAAAGGCACAATCACCTGTTCGCTGGGCTTGGCATAGGCAACTTCAATCTTAATCGTGGATTTATTCTGCATGTTTCTTGCCGCACGGCTTACTTAAAAACAATATAATATGCTCCCATGAGTAAAAAACCTAAAACTGCTGATAATGAAATCGTCGTCAATCGAAAGGCGCGGCACGAATATTTTACGTCAGATACGATTGAAGCCGGTATCGCCTTACAAGGCTGGGAAGTTAAATCCCTACGCGCGAAACGTATTCAGCTAACTGAAAGTTATATTTTAATTAAAGATGGCGAAGCGTGGTTGTTTGGATGTTTAGTCACACCCTTACCCACTGCTTCTACGCATATCACGCCGGAACCCTTACGCAGTCGAAAACTTTTATTGCATCGTAAAGAGCTTAATCAATTAATCGGTGCGGTAGAACGCAAAGGCTTTACCGTCATTCCATTAAAATTATATTGGAAAGGTAGCTTAGCCAAAGTATTAGTCGCGATTGCCGAAGGTAAAAAAGATCACGACAAACGTGAAAGCGAAAAAGAACGTGATTGGGAACGTGATAGACAACGTTTAATGCGACACGCTACTCGCGGTTAATTATTCAGGCGATTCTTCAGGCTCGTAACGATCCCACACCGCACTGCCCGCTTGTTTACGTAAACTCGCTAACATAAGCTCGTGCGCCGCTAAATCTGCCGCATCTGCTTTAATCACTCGCAAGGAACCCGTCAAACGTCGCGTTGTTGCACTCACTACTTCTGCCGCGATGACTTGGGTTTCTATTGCATCTAAACCCAACAAACTGGTTTGACCACCGGTCATCACCAAATACAAATCTGCCAAAATCTCTGCGTCTAATAAAGCGCCGTGTAATGCACGCTGCGAGTTATCAATACCATAGCGTTGACACAATGCATTTAAATTGTTTTTTTGACCCGGATGTAATTTGCGCGCCATTGCCAACGTATCGACAATATCGCAATGGGTTTCAATCAAAGGATCATCGCGTTGCAATCGTTTTAATTCAGCGTTTATAAAACCGAGATCAAACGCAGCATTATGTATAACTAATTTTGAGCCACGAATAAAATTTAAAAACTCATCAACCACATCAACAAAACGCGGCTTATCAGCTAAAAATTCGGTTGTAATGCCATGCACTTCAACCGCACCTGCATCAATTTCTCGATCAGGTTGTAAATAACAATGGAAACGCCGCTCAGTTAAACGTCTGCCAATAATTTCTACGCAACCAATTTCAATAATGCGATGACCTTTTTCAGGTTCTAAGCCGGTGGTTTCAGTATCTAAAACAACTTGTCTCATATTTTATGTTCCGCTAAAAATTCATCAATCGCGGCATTCGCTAATTGATCGGCACGTTCATTTTCGACATGACCACTATGGCCTTTTACCCAACACCATTCAATTTCATGCTGTTGCGCTATCGCATCCAACTGTTGCCACAAATCCACATTTTGCACAGGCTGTTTATTGGCTGTGCGCCAACCGCGTTTTTTCCAATTCGCCATCCATTCCAACATACCACTGCGTACATACGTTGAATCAGTCGTGAGACGAACTTTACTATGCCGTTTTAAGATAGTTAAGGATGCAATCGCCGCCATTAATTCCATTCGATTATTAGTGGTATGCGCTTCTGCACCTTTTAATTCTTTTTCAATACTGCCGTAACGCAAAACCGCGCCCCAACCACCGGGGCCCGGATTACCACGACACGCGCCATCGGTAAAAATTTCTACTTCAACCATTCAACATAAACCTTATTCAATCAGCGATCGTTGTGCATCCATCGGCGTATGAGCATTGCCATTAATATTGGGTTGCGCTGCCCAACCCACACCTAACACTTGCTCACGCATTTTCCAACGCATTTTAATCGGCGTGATAGGAATACGGCGTTTACGCGCTAATAAACAATATACATTTCCCCAGCGCGGAAATACATAACGCGCGACACGTTCAATAACTTGCAAACGTTGTGACCACTGCGGATTTTTAAATAACGGTAAATAACCAAAAGAAGAATATTGTACGCACTCAAAATCTAACAATTTTAACCAATCATTGACACGACTCACGCGATAAAAGGGTAATTCCCATAAAGCATTTCGATGCCACGCCCAATAACGTCGCAAAGGTCGATACATTCCCCATATGCTCATAGGATTAAAGCCAACGATCAGCAAATGCCCGCCTAAACATAATACGCGATCCGCTTCGCGTAATAAGGCATGCGGATCATGCGCCGCTTCTAACGCATGACCTAAAATCACACAGTCACGCGATAATGATTCTACTGGAAACTGAATCGCGCCCATTTGTTCTATGCCGGTTTGATCCAAAAATGCTTGCGCTTCATCCGCTGCAAAACTTAAACAACTGTGGCCGTGATAATGCTGCGCCACATTAAATTCAACCGCACTCACGGCTAACGCATGCTGTCCTGGCAAACCTGCCAAAATTTTGGCGACCATCTCAGTTAAGGGCTGGCGAATAGCAGCAGTGAATGGCGACACATACCATTCGCATAGTCGCAACCACGTGCTTGCAGCAGGCTCATTACTCATCGCTGTTCCTTAAAAACTCATCGCGCATGACTTCCGCGTAATATTTAGACATTCTATGTGATACGCGCGCTAAGTGCATGAATACCCTTGCAGTTCTGGCATTGCCGTGCTTCAATCACGCTCTTATTAATGTCATCATTTGCGCAGAGTCCAGTCATTCATGCAACTAGCCAAATACATCTTGATCATTACTAGCCTGTTTCTCAGTGCTTGCAGCCACCAAAACACTAAATCCATCGTTACACCGAACGCTAACGTTCTTGAATTACCGCTCGCACCCATTGAAATTTGTAACACACCGATACCTGATAACACCTTAGTGTGGGATCGCATTCGCAATGGTTTCAGTATTCCGGTCGAAGACAATCCGCGCATTCAACAAGAACTCGATTGGTACGTGGCCAACAACGGCTACTTCGAACGGGTTATTGAACGTGCTCAACCTTATCTGCACCATATTATCCAACGCTTAGAAGCGGAAGGCATGCCACTTGAATTAGCCTTATTACCCGTAGTTGAAAGCGCCTTCAGACCGAACGCTTACTCACACGCAAGCGCGTCTGGCTTATGGCAATTTATTCCTTCTACTGGTCGACTTTATGGCTTAAATCAAGATTGGTGGTATGACGGTCGCCGCGATGTTTTTGCATCCACTGATGCCGCTTTGCGCTTCTTGAAAGACTTACACGCTCGGCACAATAACGATTGGTTGCTGGCTTTAGCGGCCTATAACAGCGGCAGCGGCACTGTAAATCGTGCTATTCGCCGTAACCAAGCTGCCGGATTGCCCATTGACTATTGGAGCCTTAAATTACCCCGTGAAACGCAGGCTTACGTGCCTAAACTCTTAGCCGTTGCGCGCATCATTCATCATCCAGAGCAATTTGGCATTAATCTCAGCCCTATTCCGAATAAAACATTAATTGCGTCAGTACCCATCAGCGGCCAACTCGATCTTAATAGGGCCGCAGAATTAGCCGGGATTGATGTTGAAACGTTGAATATCCTCAATCCCGGTTTTAACCGTTGGGCGACGCCGCCTCAAGGGCCGCATCATTTAATTTTACCCATAGAACTTACCGAGCGTTTTTGCGCAGCGGAAGCCTTGTTAGATAAAAACGACCGCCTTCGCTGGCAACGTCATGAAGTTAAATCCGGCGAAACGTTGGGTCAAATCGCTCAAAAATATCACAGTGGCATAAAGGCTATTCAAGTCGCGAATAATTTACGCGGCACTACCATACGCAAAGGACAAGAGTTATTAATTCCCATGTCCTCCAAAGAATTCCGTGGCGCGCCAATCAGTAAAACTTCTGCTCGCACCGTTATCAATGTGCAAAAAACGGCAGACGGCAAAAGTTATTACATTGTGCAAGCAGGTGAAACATGGTGGCGAATTGCGCGTTACATGAATACCACAATCGATAAACTAACCGCTACCAATAAGCTAACAGTAAATGACACTCTCCAAACGGGCCAACAACTACTTTATCCAGAGGATGCCAACATAGCAGACAGCAACCAAGGCACCCGTAAGTTAGAAGCTCAACAAAATCAAACACAGACCGTCCACTATAAAGTGCGCAGCGGCGATTCTCTGTATAAAATAGCCTCTCGTTTCAGTGTCAGCGTCGCTAACATTCGTTTATGGAATGCGCTGACCCGAAACGCACCCATTAAACCCGGGCAAAGATTAAAACTTTACGTAGATATTCGGCGTGACTCTGCCAGCAATGGCTAAAGCACTCGCCCTGATGCACATTTTAAGGTCGGATCATGAGTACTTTGGTGGACAGAGCTGTCCTAGAAAAATTAACGCCCTTGAGTGGCTTAAGTCCTGACAGCCTGCAAGAACTCAGCGCTAAAATTCAAATTGAAACCATTGCCGGTGGCCGCTTTGTGCTGCGCAAAGGCGATACTGAAAAACAACATATTTATCTCATCAACGGCACTGCAGATTTAACCGATGACAAAGCCGTCATCAAAACCATTGCCAGCAACAGTCCCGAAGCCATTCAACCGTTAACACATCACCTGCCTCGCACATTATCCGTACGCGCCAAAGGTGACTGTCAAATCATTCGTATTGATAGCAATTTACTCGACTTAATGTTGACCTGGTCTCAGACCGGCACTTATCACGTCGAAGAAATTAGTAGTGGTGAAGATAACGACGACGATTGGATGACGCAATTATTACAAACCAAAGCCTTTCATCGCATTCCGCCGGCCAATATCCAAGCGATTTTTATGCGTATGCAATCTATTGCTTACAATCCGGGCGACGCGGTGATTACCCAAGGCGAAGAAGGCGATTATTTTTACATTATTAAAAGCGGTCGCGCACTTGTCACGCGCGCGACACCCGGCAATCCCAAAGGTACCAAACTGGCTGAACTAGGCCCGGGTGATAGTTTTGGCGAAGAAGCATTAATTTCCGAAGCACAACGTAATGCCAGTATCACGATGCTGACCCGTGGCTCACTCATGCGCTTATCAAAAGAAGATTTTATGTCGCTGCTAAATGAGCCTATGTTGAACTGGCTCACTTATAACGACGCAAAAACAAAAATCGCGGCGGGCAATGCAGAGTTCTTAGATATTCGTTTACCGCCCGAGTTTAAAGCAGCTCACATCAAAGGTGCTTTAAATATGCCGATGATGATTATGCGCATCAAAATCAAAACCTTAGACCCTAAAAAACAATACATCTTATATTGTGATACCGGCCGACGTAGCTCAGCAGCCGTCTACATTTTAAATGAAAATGGATTTGATGCTTTCGTATTAAAAGACGGTTTATCATCGGTGTCCGAAAGCGATCAAGAAACGGGTTAACATCTCGACCCAAATTCTAAATTTCATCGCGCTGCATTTAGATTCAATGCTTAACGATATTGTCCGTTAACAATCGTTTCTTTAGTAATTTCTGGAGTTGTTCCTGACACCACATGTACAACTTCATGACGCCCTACCAATACAAAATGACGCAAGCCATCAGCAATCAATTTGGTTAACATTAAATGCGATTCAAAAGGATCACGATCTTGCGCAAAAACTTTTAACCAGCCACGATCAAATAGATCCTTACTATAAGCCGCCGCATCAGGCACTTCCGGCAATACAAAAAAAGTGATTGGTCTTTCAAAAATTAAATGGTAACGCGCCAACTCTATTCTTTCGATCAAACCCACTATATTAATTTTTAAAACAGGATTTCAACTTCGGCATCATAATTTAGAACCGGAGATAAAAGCTCATCGCATTCATCCAAAATACTTTGCATGCATTCTTCACCCATAAACACCATGCTTATTTAGCATGGCAGAATGAATTATTTCACAAACAACTGAACAAGAAAGTTAAGTCGCTCACACACTCCAATACCACTATGCATGTGCTTCATCAATTTGATCAGGATGCATATATTGTTTAGCGTAATCTAAATACACTTTGCGTTTTTCAAACACGTCAAAAATATCTGGATCCAGATGCTGATTCTTTACCATATTACGCATAATCGACAAACATTCGCTTAAGGTTTTGCCTTTTTTATAAGGTCGATCACGCGCACTCAAAGCTTCAAACACATCGGCAACCGCCATGACGCGCGCAGGCACTGACATTTGATCACGTGTCAAACCTTTCGGATAACCTTTACCATCCATACGTTCGTGATGTCCACCCGCATATTCAGGAACACGCGCGAGATGTTGCGGGAACGGTAATGATTCAAGCATTTTAATAGTGGCCACCATGTGATTATTAATAATGGTGCGTTCTTCTGGCGTTAAAGTGCCGCGCGGAATACTGAGGTTATACAACTCTTCGGGGTTCAATAAATTTACGCGCTCACCTTCTGGATTTGTCCATTGATATTGCGCAATTGTTTTTACCCGCGCTTGATCGGCTTCCGTCATAAATTCGCCGCCGATATTAGCGCGCCGCAAAAAATCACGATCGTCGTTAAGTTGTTGCAAACGCTGCTCGTAAGCAATACGAACTTGTTCATTAGTTTGCTGATTATTTATAGCGCGTAAGTATTCAATTTCTGCGTCACGTTTTAATAATTCGATGCGCGTATCAATTAATTGAATGCGATCAAAAATAGTTTCAAGCTTAGTCGCTTTATCCATAACATATTCAGGTGATGTGATTTTTCCGCAGTCATGCAGCCACGCCGCTGTTTCTAATTCGTAACGATCTTTATCATTCATTGAAAACCCGGCTAAAGGTCCTTCGGTTTCCGCGTGCGTTGCTTCCGCCAACATCATGGTTAACACGGGGATGCGTTTGCAATGCGTGCCGGTATAAGGTGATTTTTCGTCAATGGCGGTTGCGATCAGTTGAATGAATGATTCAAATAATTTTTGCAAATCGGCAATCAAACGCTGGTTAGTCAATGCCACCGCCGCTTGCGATGCTAATGATTCCGCGAGTTGTTGATCAGTACTCGAAAATGCAACAACCTCTCGAGTGATCGGATCAGTGGCATTAATTAATTGCAACACGCCGATAATGTGATCTTCATGATTTTTTAAAGGAATAGTTAATAAAGACCGCGTGCGATAGTGAGTGCGCTCATCAAATTTACGTGTGCCGCTAAAATCATACTGAGTAGCATCATAGGCATCAGGAATATTAATCGTCTTATTCGCATGAAAAGCATAGGTCACGACCATATTTCGAATCGGTTCACCGTTCTCATCATACAAAGGTATCGGTTTAAAACTGGCAAGTTCACCAGTGCTGCCGCCTAATGAAATGCCTAACGAATCCGTCGAGACAATATCAAACTGCAAGGTTCGATTCGCAGTAACGGTATATAAAGTGCCGCCATCAGCATGCGTTAATTCTTTCGCGCTACGGAGAATTTTTTCCAATAAGCGCACACCGTCTTTTTCCGCTGACAATGCAATTCCTATTTCGTTAAGCCGCTCAACACGTGCTAATAATGCGCTTGCATCATCAGTCATTGATCTCTCCTTTGAATACCGTTACTACGCCTATGGCGCATGATGATAATTGTACCCTGCTTCATGCAGATGCAAATGACATCATGCAATTCATCTATTCTTAGTATGGATAAACGCACGCTCTAGCAAGGCTGCGCGTGTTGTGTCAGGCCTATTTTACGGTATGATGCCCACTACTTCTGACACAATCATAAGAAATGGATCATCGATGAAAGCGGCATTTTGGAAACGCGACTGGTTCTTGGGTTTGGCGATAGCCGTATTTATCATCATCCTGCATAAAAACACCATCATTGTCCAAAATCTTGAGTATGCAGCCTATGACTTTGGTGTCGCGCATGCTGAGCGTGCGCCCAGTGACCGCATCGCGATTATTGCGATTGACGAAAAAAGTTTAGAAAATTTGGGACGTTGGCCCTGGTCACGTGATATCCACGCCGACATGATTCACTTGCTCGCTGATTCTCAAGCTAAAGTTATCGCCTACACCCCCATTTTTTCAGAAGCACAACGTGATCCTGGTTTGCGTTTTATCGATGGCATGGTTTCTTTATTCAAACAAAATAATATGGCGCCGGCGGGGATTGCTCCGCTCAATCCAGAAGCTTTATCTAGCAATTCACCCGAAGCAGTGACAAATTCTTCTAACAAACCGTTTATGACTGAACTGTGGCAATATTTAATTTCAGCAGAAGACGCTTTGAACGTAGATCGCAAACTCGCCGCCAGCTTTGTGGAAGCTCACAACGTCGTGACCCCGATGGTCCTGCTCCTCGGACCTCAATTTGGTAATCCTGACGCGGCGTTACCTGCATATATCACCGCGCATGCCATCACTAAAATAGAAGACAGTTTAGGCGTGACCGGCATGTCACCAGACGAAGCCTTAAACTACGCGCCGCTCACAGCCAATAAGAACTACGCGCCGCTCACAGCCAATAAGCTCATTCCGCCTATCGCTGAATTAGGCCAAAGTGCGGGGGGGATCGGCAACATAAATGGCGTTAACGAACATGACGGCGGTTCACGCACAGATGTCTTAGTGACGGATTATTACGGCACTTACTTACCCTCTTATTCCCTATTATTAGCAGCCAAAAGCCTTAACTTAACGCCCAGCGATATCACCTTGCGCTTAGGTGAGTCGGTGCAATTAGGCAAACTGAATATCATTACCGGCGATTCCATGCTGATGAACACCTTCTTCTATCGAGCCAATGGCGATACTCCGCCGTTTCCAGTGAATTCTTTTTTTGATGTGCTGACAGGGCAAGTGAATGCAGCGCAATTTAAAGACAAAATTGTGATTGTGGGCTTCACGGCATCCGGCCTAGGTGCGCTCCAAAAAACCCCCGTGAACGCCTTAATGACCGAACCTGAACTTTACGCTCACCGCGTATCGAGTATTTTAAATGAAGATTTTTTTGTAAAACCTAAATGGGGAAAAGCACTTACCTTAGGGGCTTTATTACTGGTTACTTTATTTCTTATGTTTGGTCTACCGCGCTTAAGCGCTATGCCGGGCGCCGCAATCACGGTAGGCGCCGCGCTCACCTTGTTTATTACTCAATACCTCTTACTCACCAGCCAAACCTTGTGGGTAGAATTGATGTTACCCCTCAGCCTCTTACTGCTCGGTTACACCATTCTCACGACGGGACGTTTTTTGGTCACCGAACGCGGCAAACAGCATTCTGATTTGGAATCCGCCGAAAGTAATAAGATGTTGGGTCTGGCTTTCCAAGGCCAAGGCCAGCTGGATATGGCTTTTGAAAAATTCCGCAAATGTCCTAAAGATGAAAGCGTGGCCGAAGCCTTGTACAACTTGGCGTTAGATTACGAACGCAAACGTCAGTTTGCCAAAGCCGGCAACGTTTATCGTTATATTGCAGAGTTTGCGCCGCAATTCCGCGACGTTGCGCAACGCATCGAACGCTCTAAGAAAATGGAAGACACTATCATTCTCGGTGGTCGTAGCGGCGGTGGCGGTCACGAAGGCACTTTAATTCTCGACAATAATGCCATCGAAAAACCTATGTTAGGACGTTATCAAATCGAAAAAGAACTGGGTAAAGGCGCAATGGGTGTCGTTTACCTCGGTCGTGATCCCAAAATTGGTCGTGTCGTCGCTATTAAAACCATGGCGTTATCTCAAGAGTTCGATGCTGATGAATTAGTTGAAGTCAAAGAACGTTTCTTCCGTGAAGCGGAAACCGCCGGCCGTTTAAATCATCCCCATATCGTGACAATTTATGATGCGGGTGAAGAACAAGACCTTGCTTATATCGCCATGGAATTTCTCAAAGGCCATGACATGGCGCCTTACACCAAAAAAGATAAATTATTACCGCTCAATACCGTGGTGAACTTGGTCAAACAAGCTGCTGAAGCATTGGCGTATGCACATGCGCAAAATGTCGTGCATCGCGACATTAAGCCCGCCAACATCATGTACGAACCCGAGTCCAATCAAGTTAAAATTACGGACTTCGGCATTGCGCGTATTACCGATAACAGCAAAACCAAAACGGGCGTTGTATTAGGCACGCCTTCCTACATGTCACCTGAACAGTTATCCGGCCGGAAAGTGGATGGCCGCAGTGATTTGTTTTCACTGGGTGTCATGTTGTATCAATTAATCAGTGGCGAATTACCCTTCAAAGCCGATTCAATGGCTACTTTGATGTACAAAATCGCGAATGAAGACACGCCTAGCGTCTTAGATGTACGGGCTGATGCGCCCGGTTATCTTGAAGTCATCGTGGCTCGTGCCATGGAAAAGAACCCGGATGAACGTTATCAAAACGGTGAAGAAATGGCGCGTGACTTAAGCGAATGCTTGAAACAGATGGGCGGCTAAAAATCGGTGGCCGCAGTAAGACTTGAAATCGCAGCGCTTACCGATACCGGTATGAAGCGCTCTCACAACGAAGACAGTATCGCTAGCGAAGCAAGCTGCGGGCTAGTCCTCGTAGCGGATGGTATGGGTGGTTATCGAGGCGGTGAAATTGCCAGCGCCTTAGCCGCAAACACCATTGTTTATGAAGTTCAACACGCACTGCAACAGCTAGAACAAAATCCCGCTGCGATGGAAGAAGATGAAGAGTATTCATCACAGTCCATCATCATGCGTGACGCTATTTGCAAAGCCAATCAAGTGATCTATCAGGCCTCTCACTCGCTAGCGCAATATCAGGGTATGGGCACCACTGTGGTCGCGGTATTATTTTTAGCAGATCATCGCTTGTCCATCGCCCATGTGGGTGATTCCAGACTCTATCGCTATCGCGATGATTATTTAGAAACCATTACCTCTGACCATACTCTCATCCAACAACTTATCGATCGGGGTTTTTACACGCCCGAAGAAGCTCGCGCATCGATGAATAAGAACCTCGTTACCCGCGCCTTAGGGGTCGATGCCGATGTTAAAGTGGATATTCAAGAAGATTTCGCACAGCCCGGAGATATCTACTTATTATGCTCCGACGGGCTGAATGATATGATTGATGACAAGGATATACATTTAACGATTAGAACGTATAATGATAACCTTGATCGAGCGGCTGCCGAGCTCATCAAATTAGCTAACGCTAATGGCGGCAAAGATAATGTTTCGGTGCTGTTGGCACGCATTGTTGATGAAACACATGCTCCCAACAAACACTGGCTTGATAAATTTGTGGATTGGTTTTTTTAATATGAAGCATCGCGACAGTAAGGGACTGTTATGCCAGCCAAATTAATACTTACATTAAATGGCACAACAATATCCGAGTTTACGTTGGATAAAGAACAACTGATTATCGGGCGTCGCCCGGAAAATGATATCCACGTGGATAACTTGGCGGTCAGTGGTAAACACGCGCAAGTCATCACCATCCTTAATGACTCTTTCCTTGAAGACCTAAACAGCACCAATGGCACTTACGTCAATGGTTCCTTGATTAAAAAACATGCCTTAAAACATGGTGATGTGATTGGCGTAGGTAAACATCAATTAAAATACATCAATCAAGACGCTGCCAACGAAGACGCTGATTTTGAAAAAACCATGATTATCCGCCCTGATGCGGTGGGCATGCCCGAACATACAGGCTCGCACGAAGTCCACGCCTCTATCGGCGCGATCGTTAAAGCAGAAGCCAAACAAAGCACGGGCAAACCTAGCGCAGGTCCTACTGCTAAATTACAAGTGATTAACGGCGCCAACGCCGGCAAAGAATTAGATCTAACTAAAGCGCTTACCACGATTGGCAAACCGGGCACTCAGGTGGCTGCGATTACACGCCGCCCACAAGGTTATTTCATTATCCATGTGGATGGTGGCGCGAATAATCAAACGCCTATCATCAATGGTAAACCTATTGGTACCCAAGCAACGCAATTAAAGAATCATGACATTATTGAAGTAGCGAATGTAAAAATGGAATTTTTCTTGCCGTAAGTTTTGCTTAGACCAATTAAAACTAAAGACCCAACAAAGAGCCGCAAGGCTCTTTGTCATTTATGCTTACTTAAGTACAAACAATGCCATCGATTCCACGTGAGCAGTATGCGGAAACATATCCATCACACCCGCTTGCACTAAACGATAACCATGATCATGCACTAACACACCAGCATCTCGCGCCAAGGTGGCTGGATCACAAGAAACATAAACAATTTTTTCTGGCCGCTGTTTCCGCGCACATAACTGCGGAATAATGTCGATGGCACCCGCACGCGGTGGATCTAACAAAACACGATCATAATTTTGCTGCAACCAATCTGCTTGAATATTTTTCGCGAATAAATTTTCCGCATGAAAATTAACATTGTTGAGTTGGTTGCGCTGCGCATTTTGCGCAGCGCGCTGCGTCATATTTATATCTGCTTCAATCCCTGCCACTGCCGCTACGCGCCGTGCAATGGGTAAAGTAAAATTCCCTAGCCCGCAAAATAAATCTAAAGCATGATGATGCGGCTGTAAATCTAACCACACCAATGCTTGTGTCATCATTGCAGCATTAACGGACGTATTTACTTGAGTGAAATCTTCCGCACGAAAATCGATACGTATTGCACCGTCATCAATACGATAAAATAACTCGACTTGTTCAGGCCACAAGCTATAAACACTGTCAATATTAGCGAGCTGAATTTGTATATTAATGGATTGAGTTTGAGCAAATTCTACTAATAATGCCGTATCCGCCGCGCTTAAAGGTTTTAATACACGCAATACCAAACACACAATATCTGCCGTGCAGGCTACTTCTATTTGAGGTAATTGTTCACGTACACTGAGCTTATCAATCAATTGTTTAAGTCTAGGTAATTGAATTGCTACACGTTGATCAAGGACATCGCAATATTGTATATCGGCAATTTTAGTATCATGCTTTTCGCGAAAACCCACTAACAGTCGAGATTTTTTCGCATCATAGCGCACACTCAAACGGGCTTTGCTACGATAGTGCCAGATATCACGTTGAATAGGTTCTACCCAAACCTCGGGTTCTACTTTAGCAATTCGTCGAAAATTTTCTGCTAAACGCAATTGCTTCAACTGAATTTGCGCAACGGGCGCGAGATGTTGCAAAACACAACCACCACAAATACTAAAATGTGCACAAATAGCGGGCACACGATCAACAGCCGGCATTAAGACTTCTAGCGTACGTGCAGTATCAAAGTGACGTTTCATTTCAACGTATTGCGCGCTTACCTTTTCACCCGGCAAAGCGCCGTCCACAAACACCGCTTTACCATTTCGATGCGCAACGCCACGACCATCGTGACTTAGATCATCAATCTGCAATTCAATAGCTGCAGTAGAAACACTTTTGCGTGGTGCTCGCTTACCCATTTAATCAGGAAATACATTAGTAGAAATATAACGATCGCCGCGATCGCAAATGATCGTCACCACTATCGCGTTATTTAAAGTTTTGAGTAATGCTAAGCTCGCTGCAACCGCACCCCCAGAAGAAATGCCACAGAAAATTCCTTCACGCGCTGCTAATTGCCGAGTCATATCTTCCGCAACACTTTGACTAATATCTATAATTTGATCTACGCGCGATTGTTCAAAAATTTTGGGGATATATTCAGGTGACCAACGTCGAATGCCTGGAATCGCGGAACCTTCCGTTGGCTGAACGCCAATCACTTGAATCGCCGAATTTTGTTCTTTGAGATAACGCGAGGTACCCATAATAGTGCCGGTGGTACCCATAGAGCTTACAAAATGGCTTATTGTCCCTTGCGTATCACGCCAAATTTCCGGACCCGTGCCTTCATAATGCGCCAACGGATTATCCATATTGGCAAATTGATCTAATACTATGCCCTCACCCGCCGCAGCCATTTGCATGGCCAAATCACGCGCGCCTTCCATACCTGTTTCTGAATTAACTAATATAACTTCCGCACCAAAGGCCTTCATCATGGCACGACGCTCAGCGCTCGCATTTTCCGGCATGATCAATATTAATCGATAACCTTTAATCGCAGCAGCCATCGCCAGTGCAATGCCAGTGTTACCGCTAGTAGCTTCTATTAATACATCGCCAACTTTGATATCACCCCGCTCTTCAGCACGGCGAATCATTGACAAAGCCGGCCTGTCTTTCACCGAACCTGCTGGATTATTGCCTTCCAATTTGAGTAATAAGATATTATTACCAATGCCTGCGAGACGCTGTACACGCACCAACGGTGTATTACCCACGAAGGCTTCAATGCTAGGAAATATCATGCCGACCCCATTTAAATCTTAAGCGTCAATAACCGTCTTTGCGCCCTGCAATACATGCTATAAAATGCACAAAAGTCGCGCATTCTAACAGATTTCATTTAAATTCAAGACCGCGATCTACCGGCTTATTAGCACGACATAATCACCATCAAGAGTAGCAAAAGGACAAGGATGTTAGGGCGTTCACCAACACAATTACATAAACACATCTTATGGTTAACCTTGCTGCCGTTCACCTTAATAACGGTTATTTTGGGTGTGTATTTTGTACTCGGCGGCTTAATGAATATGAGCCGTGTAATTCACGCACAAGGCCAAGCCCAAACGCAACAATTAGCCATTGCCGCACGTCCTGCTTTAACCAATAACGACCTCGATTATTTACAAGCGCTCACACAAGCAGCACTCAGTCATCCTGCCATCGTCAATATCGCAATTCGTAATACTGAGCACCAAATTTTAACTTCTTCCCAACAATCCATTGCACAACATGACAATGGTGCTTTTGTTGCTTGGTTTCGGCCTCTTAATTTATTAGGCATGCAAGAATATTTAACACTGACCGCACCTATTATGGCTATTCATGGCAACAATAAAAAGATTCTTGGCTACGTGCAGATAACAATATCAAGCGAAGAAGCTTCGCGTGATGGTACAGCAGGCATAATCAAAGGTGGTTTAATCGCTGTTTTAATTTATTTATTTGCATTGTATTTAGCACTGCGCTTTAGTCATCGATGGTTAAACAATTTAGAAAAACTATATAACGCTATCCAACAAATTGCCGACGGGCAATTTCAAACGCGCGTTAAAATTAATCAACATGATGAATTAGCGCAGCTTGCGCAAGGCATTAACAACATGGCTCATCGTTTAGCGAATGCCGAAAAAGATTACCGCGATAAACTTGATAAAGCCACACATGATTTACGTTACTCTTACGCCGAAATCGAACAACAAAACCAACAACTGATTCATGCTCGCACGCATGCAGAACAAGCCAATCATGCAAAATCTGATTTCCTAGCCAATATTAGCCATGAAATTCGCACACCCATTAACGGCATCACCGGATTTATTGATGTACTGACAAAAACTCCGCTTACTCCGCAGCAACGCGAATATATAAATACGATACAACTTGCTTCTCGCGGTTTATTGCATCTTATTGATGAGTTATTAGACGTATCGCGCATAGAATCGGGAAAATTATCATTAGAACTCGCACGTATAGAGATGCGAAGCTTACTCGACAATCTTTACAGTATTTATAGCGATGCTGCTTTTAAAAAAGGTATAGATCTGATTATCGAATACGACACTGAAATTCCTGCGTATGTAATTTCAGATCCCGCGCGTATTGAGCAAATATTAATCAATCTGATTACCAACGCTATAAAATTCACCCAAGAGGGACACATCCATATAAAAGTTGGATTTCAAGAAAAAACCAATGAAAAAATTATACTGAATTTCGATATTTTAGATACTGGCATAGGTTTAGATGACATCGAAATTAGCAGAGCTTTTCGCGAGTATGAACAGTTCGACCGCGAAAGCGTACGTCGTTATGGCGGGGCCGGACTCGGTTTAACTATTACCAAACAGCTTGTAGAGTTTTTAGGTGGGGAAATCGGCATTGAAAGCCGTAAAGGCTTCGGCTCAACTTTTTCTTTTTATATTCCCTGCCAATTAACCAATGAAGACAGCGAAGATCAAAAAAAATTATTAACCGTTAACCATACAACAACAATTTTTTACCTCGACACTAACGCCGTGACACGAAAACCTTTTATGCGCTTATTTCGCGAACTAGGCGCGCTAGTCGTACCCATGCGCGACGTTAGCGTTATTCCTAAACATATAAAAGAACACGAAATTGTAATTTATAGTATTGATGCACGTTGCAATATCCACAATTTACTGGATCTTTTTTCAACTAACGCATTCAACAATATTGCTATACCTAAAATTGCTTTTGTCAGCAGCAATGATCCAAAATTACATAGTCAATTATTAAACCTAGGCTTTGATCGAGTAGTCACAAAAACCACTAATCGCCTGGCTTTGCTTACCTTACTAGACCAACCTTTAAACCCCGAAATGAATCTTAGTTGTGAATTATATGAACTAACTTCTCATCAGGCTTACGGGCAGCGCTTATTAATTGTTGACGACAACGACATAAATTTAAAATTAATGTCGGTCTACTTGCAGGATTTTGGCTACCACGCCACATTAGCGCGCAATGGTCGCGAAGCCATTAAATTAGCCACTGAACATATTTATGATTTAATTTTTCTTGATCTCCATATGCCCATTATGGATGGCTTTGAAACGACGCGAATGATTCGTCATCCCGGCAATATTAACCAACAAACACCTATCATTGGTTTGTCGGCGGATGGCATGCCGCAATCGATACAACGAGGGTTAGATTATGGGATGAATGAATTTTTGCTAAAGCCTATTACTCGGCAAGCCCTGCAAGATAACTTACATCGGTGGTTACCTGTTGAAATTAGCGCGGTTGCCGAAAAAAATGATAGCGATGCTGACATTACGCAAATGTTGATCGCTGAATTACCAGAACATCGCGATCTCTTATTGATAGCCCTCGAAGAAAATAATTTTTCTAATATATTTCAAATTGCACATAAATTACTGGGAGGACTTGCGTACGCAGAGTTGCCTGATTTACAAAAAAAGGTATTAAGATTACAAACAGCTGCACAACGTAAAAATAAAGCAGAAATACATATTCGCGCCAATGAGGTGCTTAGTAATATCAACAAAATATTAATTGTTGATGCAGAACGGCGTGCGTAATGACGTTAATGACGCGCCGCTAACATTAGTTGTTTCATGCTGCGTACCGCTTCACTCATACCTACCAGCATAGATTGACCGACAATCGCATGGCCAATATTTAAATCTGCAATCATCGATAACGCCGCTATTTCACTTACATTTTCATAATGTAAACCATGACCGGCATTTACTTGCAAACCTTGCGCACTGGCTTGTTCTGCGATTATAGAAATGTGTGTTAGCAACTGATCACGCTCACTATTTTTAGGTAAGGCTGCATAATGTCCGGTATGGAGTTCGATCATCGGCGCACCTGTTTTTAACACCGCCTCTAATTGTCGAACGTCCGCATCAATAAATAACGAAACTCGAATACCGGCAGCAGCTAAACGTGTGCAAGCGTTCTTTACCAATACTAATTGCCCTGCCACGTCTAAGCCGCCCTCCGTAGTTAACTCTTGGCGTTTCTCCGGAACCAAACAAACATCTCGGGGCTGAATGCGCTCTGCATAAGCCAACATGTCTTCAGTAATTGCCATTTCTAAATTAACAGCCGTCTGCGTTTGCACCATTAAACGCTCAACATCATGCGGCTGGATATGGCGACGATCTTCCCGCAAATGCAAGGTTATATAATCTGCACCCGCCTGCTCAGCGATTAACGCAGCCGCAACCGGATCGGGGTATTGGGTAAATCGCGCCTGGCGAATAGTAGCGACATGATCAATGTTTACCCCTAAACGAATCGACTCCAGTTTATTTTTACCTTGCAACATCGGTTTAATACCCATTAACCATAAGGCTCTAAAAGACTGCATTATATCGTCTGCCGGATGGTCAGTCTGATGAATTTCTGCTATTTTGACTGCGCCTATATATAAGGTATGTGCAGCGCCTCGCTTGAACAGCTCAACGTTCATTTCGCGCTCATATAACGGGCCCGCCAGGGCAATAATAACAATCGGTTCAACGGAATAGCGCCGTGCAAAAAACCAAACTCGTTCGTCACATTTTTAGCGCATTAATTGTTTTGCTCTTTTTATTTCATAGTCTCGAATGGTTTCGTCTAGATGCCATCAACAGATTAGAACTTGCCGCTTACGATATGCAGCTACGCCAAACGCTACCCGGTGGTATTGATAAGCGCATTGTGATTATAGACATCGATGAAGATAGCTTAGAAAGCATCGGCCAATGGCCATGGTCGCGTAACATCATGGCGAGTTTAGTTGATAACCTTTTCGATCATTACAAAGTCAATGTCACCGGCTTTGATATTGTGTTTGCCGAACCCGACACGAGCTCAGGTTTAAATATTTTAGAGAAACTCGGCAAAGAAACGCTTTTAAATGATGCGCAATATCAAGAAACATTAGCGCAACTCAAACCACAACTACATTTTGACGAAATTTTTGCACGCAGCTTAAATAATCGCAAAGTTGTTTTAGGTTATGTGTTTAATAGCGAAGCCGAACGACGCCAAGGAAAATTACCTGCGCCCATTAGTGAGATTGATAAAAAATGGGGTGAGCGATTATTTTTAAGCAGCCCTGCCGGATATACCGGCAATCTTGCTCTCTTACAAGATAACGCACTCACCGGTGGATTTTTTGACAATCCGCGAGTTGATAGCGATGGTGTTTTTAGACGTGTGCCCGTTTTGCAAAAGCACCAAAATCAATTATATGGTTCATTGGCATTTGAAGTTGCGCGACTTGCGTTGGACAATCCTCGTTTAATTATTCGCATACCGTCTAAAGACACCGAAGACCAAGGTTATTTTGCAATTGAATATCTAGAGTTAGGCAAACATACCATTCCAGTAGATGAAAACATTTCAGTACTCGTGCCTTTTCGTGGCGGCAAAGGTAGTTTTCCTTACGTATCAGCCGCTGCCGTACTTAATAAAACCGCGCCCATTGATTTATTAAAAAATAAAATAGTGCTAATTGGCACTACTGCTCCCGGGTTATTGGATTTGCGCTCTACACCAGTGCAAAACATTTATCCCGGAGTAGAAGTTCACGCCAATATCGTTGCAGGGATTTTAGATAATAGGATATTACATCACCCCGCTTATTTAAAAGCTTATGAAGTATTAACACTGCTCATCATTGGCCTAGTGTTAATATTTTTAACGCCGGCATTAAACGCTTTGTTCACTTCATTATTAACGCTCAGCATTATTACATTACTAGCTAGCGTTACCGCTCTCACTTGGCATTATGGTCAAATGGTACTGCCGATTGCAGCATCATTATGCATGACTATTTTGTTATTTATATTTCATATGACGTATGGGTTTTTTGTAGAATCTCGCGACAAACGTGAATTAACCAAAATTTTTGGTCAGTATGTCCCGCCCGAACTTGTAGATGAAATGGCAGCGAATCCCGATGACATTTCCATGGAGAGTCAAAGCCGAGAAATGACCGTTTTATTTTCTGATATCCGAGGCTTTACTTCTATTTCAGAAAATCTCGATCCCAAAAAACTATCTGAATTAATGAACGCATTTTTGACACCCATGACTCGCACCATTCACAAACATCGCGGCACTATCGATAAATACATGGGCGATGCCATCATGGCATTTTGGGGTGCGCCTTTAGCAGATCCTCATCATGTAAAAAATGCGTTGCTAGCCTCGCTAGAAATGCAAAAACTATTAGATGAGTTACAAGCTGAATTTAAAAATCGCGGCTGGCCACCTATTCGTATCGGCATAGGTATTAACACTGGCACTATGAACGTGGGTAACATGGGTTCGGAATTCCGCATGGCTTATACCGTGATTGGTGATGCGGTAAATTTAGCCTCGCGAATTGAAGGCTTAACTAAACAATATCAAGTCGATATTATCGTGGGTGAGGCAGTACAAAAAGCCTTGCCCGAATTTGAATATTTCGAATTAGATCGCGTGCGCGTTAAAGGCAAAGATCGCCCCGTCACCATTTACCAGCCGCTAGGTTTTTCTATTGAAATGGATAAAGATTTACGTACTCGTGTGCGTCGCTTCAACAAAGCATTAATTTTGTACAGACAACAAAATTGGGATGGGGCTGAACGAGAAATTTTCTCTCTCTCGCAAGAAGACTCTAATCGTTATTTATACAAACTCTATTTAGATAGAATCATGTATTTCCGCAACCATCCGCCCGGTCAAAATTGGGATGGTGTATTTACCCATACCACCAAATAACTACATCAAACCTAAACGCAATGCAGTGCGCAGCCTTCTATAATTAACATCTCCTAAGGCTGCGCGATTCAATATATACCAACGTTTGCCTTGCGCCATGTGCAAGCGCAAGCCAACCAATCCCGGCAAAATATACCACGCAGTTAATACTGCGGATTGCTCAGTGTCGGTGCGAGCTGAATACACATACCAAACACTATCTCGCCACAACAAACTATCCTGGTCACGGCGTACACGATAAAAACGATATTCGCTAAAAATGAATACTATTAATAAACCAAGCAACAATAAAAAACGCCACATCCAAAGCAATGGCAAGTTAAGCCATAATATAGCGATCACTAAAAACAAAAAATAACGTATCCCCGCTAGATATCGGGGTGCAGAATAATTAATACGGAGGGAGTGCTTGAATACGTTGGACAAGTGCGGCGATATCCTTATCTGCTGATTGGGTACGATTTACCATTAAAGCATATAAATCGGGATCATCCATTTCTAATAATTTTAAAAATGTTTCACGCTCAAGTGTTGGAGCACTTTCCCATGCTCGATCTAAATAACGAGTGAGTAACACATCCAATTCTTTCATGCCCCGTCGGCAGCGCCAACGTAGGCGTGACAAATTGAATGTATCACTCATGCTAGAAAATCATTACGCAAGCGCGCGTTCTGCTAAGAGCAATTTAATTTCTGCAATCGCTTTAGCAGGGTTCAATCCTTTAGGACAAACTTTAGCGCAATTCATAATGGTGTGGCAGCGATACAACTTAAATGGATCTTCCAATTGGTCTAAACGATCGCCCGCCGACTCATCACGACTATCAATAATCCAACGATAAGCTTGTAACAATACTGCCGGACCTAAATAACGATCACCATTCCACCAATAACTGGGGCACGAAGTTGAGCAACACGCGCATAAAATGCATTCGTACAAACCATCCAACTTAGAACGATCCGCTTGCGATTGCAGACGCTCTCTGTCTCGCGGCGGCGCAGGAGAATCGGTTTTTAACCAAGGTTCGATCGAAGCATATTGCGCATAGAAATGAGTTAAATCTGGCACTAAATCTTTTACAACGGGCATGTGCGGCAATGGATAGACTTTCACCGTACCACTAACATCATCAATAGGTTTGGTGCACGCCAAAGTATTGGTGCCGTCGATATTCATAGCACAAGAACCACAAATACCTTCGCGACATGAACGACGAAAAGTTAAGGTCGCATCAATTTCATTTTTGATTTTAATTAAGGCATCCAACACCATAGGTCCACAACGATCTAAGTCGATATCATAAATATCAACACTAGGATTCGCGGGTGTATCAGGATTGTAACGATACACTTCAAAACGTTTAACGCGCTTAGCATCTGCAGGCGCTTTAAAGTGTTTACCTTCTTTTTTACGAACTACCGAATTAGCCGGTAAAAAGAACTCAGCCATTGCTTAATCCCCTTTAGTAAACGCGTTTTTGCGGCGCGATCACATCGATCTCGCTGGTTAAGGTGTACATATGCACAGGACGGTATTCAAACTTAACAGTGCCGTCTTCTTGCAAATGCGCTAGGGTGTGTTTCATCCATTCTTTATCATCGCGATCGGGATAATCTTCACGCGCATGCGCACCACGACTTTCTTTGCGATTTTCCGCCGATGCCATCGTAACCACTGCTTGACGCAATAAATTATCTAATTCCCACGCTTCGACCAAATCACTATTCCAAATTAAAGAACGATCACTGACCTTAACGTCTGCGTATTGTTTATACACTTCCGCCAATAACTGTTTGCCTTCACTTAGCGTTTCGCCAGTACGGAATACAGCCGCGTGATTTTGCATAATTTTTTGCATCTTCAAACGTAAATCAGCAACGCTCGTATTGCCTTGCGCATTACGAACTTTATCGAAACGAGTCAAAATCGTATCGACCACAGCTGGATTTAATGCTGTATGCGCTGCGCCTTTAGGTACGATTGCCGCGCAACGATGCGCTACCGCACGACCAAACACCACAAGATCTAACAATGAGTTTGAACCTAAACGATTCGCGCCGTGTACTGATACACAAGCCGCTTCACCTACTGCAAACAAACCGGGTACTACCGCATCGGGATTGCCATCTTTTAATCTAACAACTTCGCCATGATAGTTGGTGGGAATACCGCCCATGTTGTAATGCACAGTTGGTAATACCGGAATCGGTTCTTTAGTAACATCAACCCCTGCGAATACTTTAGCGCTTTCTGAAATGCCGGGCAGGCGTTCATGCAATACATCCGCACCTAAATGTTCTAAGTGTAAATAAATATGATCTTTATCAGGGCCAACACCTTTGCCATCACGAATTTCAATCGTCATCGAACGACTGACCACGTCACGTGACGCTAAATCTTTACGACTCGGTGCATAACGTTCCATGAAACGTTCGCCTGCGCTGTTAGTGAGATAACCACCTTCACCACGCGCACCTTCGGTAATTAAACAACCTGAACCATAAATACCGGTAGGATGGAATTGTACAAACTCCATATCTTGCATCGGCAAACCCGCGCGTAACACCATACCGCCGCCATCACCGGTGCAGGTATGCGCAGAAGTACAAGAGAAATACGAACGACCATAACCACCCGTAGCTAAAACGACTGCATGTGCGCGGAATATATGAATGGTGCCGTCAGATAAATTCCAACAAACAACACCTTTGCAAACACCCTCTTCGTCCATTAACAAATCAAGCGCAAAATATTCAATGAAAAATTCAGCTTTGAAACGTAACGATTGCGTATACAAAGTATGCAACATTGCATGACCCGTACGATCAGCAGCAGCACACGTGCGTTGCGCAGTGCCTTCACCAAAGTTAGTGGTCATACCACCAAAAGGACGTTGATAAATTTTGCCATCTTCCGTGCGCGAAAACGGCACGCCGTAATGTTCTAATTCAATAATGGCCGGTATCGCTTCACGACACATGTATTCAATCGCATCTTGATCGCCTAACCAATCCGAACCTTTAACGGTGTCATACATATGCCAGCGCCAATTGTCTTCACCCATATTACCTAACGCTGCACTAATGCCGCCTTGCGCTGCAACGGTATGACTACGCGTTGGAAATACTTTAGAAATACACGCCACAGATAAACCTGCTTCGGCCATGCCCATCGTCGCACGCAAACCTGCGCCGCCGGCACCCACCACAATAACGTCGTATGTATGTTCAATCGGTTGATAAGTCTGTGTCATGAACCTGCCCCAAATGCAATTTTAAGAACAGCCACAATCGCAATAATGGCTAACAAAATATTGGCGAAATTCACCAGTAAAATACCGCTGACTTTTAACCATTTGCTGTGCACGTAATCTTCGATGATCACTTGCACACCTAAAGAGCTGTGATAATACAAAGCCAGAATAAAGGCGATAAGCAACACGGTATTAAACGGTTGTGCTATCCACGCCAACACGATTGCATGGTCGGCATGACCCAATGCGGCAATAGAAAAAACTAACCAAAGACATAAAGGGATCAAGGCCAACGCGGTCACGCGCTGCACCCACCAATGATGCAAACCGTGTTTGGCTGAACCCAAACCACGCGCTTGCCCTAAGGGACTGCGATAACTCATTACAAACTCCACTCTAGCAACAAAGAGAAAAACAAATTACGCACTAAGACAAGCATGCGCGATACACCACTGCGCAGCCGTTAATAGAATTAGCACTACGAATAAAACATAAGCCGAACGTTCGGCTGATTTCACTGCAAGATTTTTACCGGCATCCCAAAATAAATGACGAATGCCATTTAACAAATGGAAGTTCAATACAAATGCGATAAGCGCTAAACCAATTTGCCCACACACATGTTGCAAACAATCAGCAATCGGTTGGTAAGATTCAGGGCCCGCTAAAACGCTAAGCAAAAAAAATGGCAGCGCAATCGCTACCATTGACAAGAATGCACCGCTGATTCGATGCGCAGCTGACAACAAAGCCAACATGGGCAATCGATAAACTTGTAGATGTGGAGATAAAGGACGACCTGTACTTGCCACAAAATACCCCTTAAATAAATGAATCAAAATAAACGTACTAATAATATTTTATGCAGTCTTCAGCGCTGCAGGCGCCCTATTAATATTAAAAATTAAAAATTAAAAACTAAAAATCAATGCAACGACCATTACGCTCCCAATCACCAAAGCGCGTGGGTTCTAATCCTTTAGGACCACCAATTTCTAAAATAGGACTATCCACAATTGAACTAGTAAGCGAAGTAGTCGATGATTTAATCGCTACTGCTACCTCAACAGCCTCTCCAGGCTGTTCGGGTACACGATGGTCATTGCTGTTTATCACGGGTAAATCAACTTGCATCGTAGAACTCTCCCATCACCGTTGGCATAGGCCAAGGTATGTCGTCACTGGTATTTATACTAAGCACCCAATCAGCGACAGCACTGAAGCGAAGCCGCGACATTCTACGCCAGCGTGATATTTTTTCAATCAACATCAACACATGGCGACGATTTGTTCGACATTTCGTAGCAGCATGTTGGAACTGCAATAATTGACAAATCCTCCCAATGACTTCTTTTGGTCAGCCGCTTGACGAAGCACACGCTAATTCGGTATATCCATCACTCGTTTATACACCATTCGTTAATAGGCTTATTTTATGTATCCGGTCAGCGCGCCCACGCCTCTCACTGTAATACCACTAATAGATTGGACCTTACTGCGTGTCAGCGGTAACGATGCCAGTGATTTTTTACAAAGCCAAACCAGCAATGATATTCGCCAGCTTACAAGCCAGGCTTTCCAATTAAATAGCTACTGCTCAGCCAAAGGCAGAATGTACGCAATTTTTTGGGTGCTCAAACAAGCAGATGATTACCTCTTGCTGCTACCCACTAGCGTTAGCGAATTATTCCTCAAACGCCTGCGTATGTTTGTCATGCGCGCAGCGGTCAAAATTGAATTGCTTACAGACCAATCGGTATTGGCGATTAGCGAACCGACACTAGACGCTTCGTCGTCCTCTATTCTAGCCACGCTAGCACCTGTGGGTGCTTTACCAGAACCCTCGCAACTCACGACTACCGCTGCCGGTTTATTACTTCAAATCCCTACCGCACCCACACAAGGTCGGCATTTCCTGCTGATTGGCGCGCAGGCTAGTATCGCGACAGCTTGTCATGATTTGTTGCAACACGGTGCGCAACTCGCGGCGGCCGAAGTCTGGCGCTTGCGTCTCATCGAAGCCGGAGTGCCGATGATTTATGCGGAAACCGTAGAACACTTTGTACCGCAAATGGCTAATCTGCAGCTCATTAACGGCGTAAATTTCAAAAAGGGTTGTTATCCTGGACAAGAAATTGTCGCGCGCATGCAATATTTGGGTAGCTTAAAGCGCCGCATGTACTATTTTGAAGCCACGCTTACTAACAATGCTGCTCTGCCGCTGCCAGGCAGCGCGATTGTCGCGGTGGGTAATGAACGCAGTCACGAAGCCGGCGAAGTAGTTGATGCGCAATACCTTGATGATCAACACATCGCGGGGCTAGCCGTACTTAATATTGAACGCGCCGAACAACAACTACGGTTACACGATTTAAGCGGTGCGGACTTGAGCGTTAGCGCACCGCATTATGGACTCACCCCTATCACGCCATAAATCCGCCGCATCACGACTCATCATTCTATTGCCCAATCATCCTATTGATGGAGCAGCCTGTCTGTCATTTATGCTAATCCTCTGATCCGTGCACTAAAGTTGCAGATAGGGGAAACGCGCGTACTCACCATGCCTAACCAGTGCTCACGGGTTACGACGCAAACACATGATGCTGAGCTCAAAAAATAACAAGCACCCAAAAGAATCCGGCTTAGCGGATCGCGTCGAACGTCATGTGCTTCAAGCCGATGCCAGCTTATTCACTCGCACTCAACAACTGTTTTTCTTTTTCGCGACCGTCAATCTGGTTTTTAATATTCCGCCAATGATGTTTGTGGAGGGTACAGCTACCTCTTGGGTGCCCTACAGTCTAAGCGCAATGGCGCTGTTAATTTTATGGTGGGCCGTAGGTTCTAAACGCGGACACTTTCCACTTTGGGCTGAACCGTTTGAAGCGGCTCTGGTTATCGTCGTCTGCTTTGGCTTTGTGAATCCAGCACGTTCGATGGCCATCATTAACGCTGCTTTATTTTTCCGCCACTTATTTGGTTATCACGAGAATGCCTTACTGCGCATGGTGTTTTATCTGTTGGGTTACCTCGCCATTCTGGTAATACCTCATGGGCAAATTCCTCAACCTGCTGACGAAAGCGTCGGCATTATTGCGGGTATTTGTTTCATCACTATTTTAGCGCGCATTTTAGCTACCAGCATGCAACGCCATGAACGCAGTGTAGCGCGCGAACGTCAAGTGCAATTACTCGGCGCGGCTTTAATGTCAGCGCGTGATGAAAGTTCTATTTATAGCGCGCTGATTAAACCAGTATCGCGCATGTTTCTCGATAGTCGTTACACGACTGTCATTATGGGTTTAAGTAAACATGGCCCCGATCATTTGCGCGTCATGGCAATTTCCGCCGCATTAAATGAACAAGCCTTAGGCCAACACTTATTGCTTAACGAAACTTTTCGCGAACCTACTTACATTCCAGAATGGCGCAGCTTTGCTAACACTTTTATCGACGAAAAAAATAGCATCGGCAAAGAATGTTTGTTTTTACCTATTCAAATTAAAAATGAATTGCAAGGCGGCTTGTTAGTCACTGGTTCACGCAAACGTTTAGAAGAAGTAGGACAATCGCTGGCAACCGTCGCTTTTGCTGCTGGTTTAGCCTTAGATGCGATTCGTTCCGGCGAACGCTTTGCTTCTTTAGTACGCAACTCAAATGATTTAATTACCGTCGTTGATCGAGAAGGTGTTGTGATTTATCAAAGCGCCGCCACCGAACGCATTTTTGGTTACACGCCCACTGAATTAGTACATCGCCCTTTATTCGATGTTATTGATCGTCCACAGCATTCTATTTTTCAATTACTCCTGCGCGAAGTTCAAGAACAACCGGACACACCTAAAACCGCAGAATGGCGTTGGCGTTGTGAAGATGGCGGCTGGTTATACACTGAAACTATCGCCACCAACTTACTAAACGAACCCAGCGTACACGGCATCGTGTTAAACACACGCGATGTTACCGAGCGCAAAGTGCTTGAAGAACGTTTACGCCATCAAGCGTCTCATGACTCACTCACTGATTTGCCTAATCGCGCTTTATTTACTGAACGTGTACATGCAGCATTAGCGCGTTCCGCACGTTCCGGCATGGGCACAGCGGTGATGTTTATTGATGTAGATGATTTTAAAAATGTCAACGATACGCTAGGCCATCACGGCGGCGATCAATTATTAATTTCTTTAGCACGCGTTTTAAAAGATTCAATTCGTAGCATTGATACGGCCGCGCGTTTAGGTGGCGATGAGTTTGCGGTGTTACTCGAAGATATCGACATTCGTAGCAATGCACCCACTTGGCGAGTAGAAGTTGAAGTAGCTAAACGTATTTTACAAATGAATCAAACACCGCTAATGATCGAAGGTCAGTCTATTCGGATTAGAACCAGCATTGGCGTCGCCTTAGCGCATGCCGGCGATAACGTAATATCCATATTACATAAAGCAGATTTAGCAATGTACGCGGCTAAAACAGATGGCAAAGATCGTTATGCTTTATATCATGACGAACTAGAAATCACGTACAAAGATTATTCTCGCGAATAAATTTTATTCGACACCATGCCATAAAAAAACGCCGCTATTAAGCGGCGTTTTTTATTCTTCAAGAATCAACAAGATTATGGAAATAAATGCTTAATGGCATCGCGCTCTTCTTGTAACTCTTTTTCAGTTGCTTGCATACGCGCACGACTGAATTCGTTTATTTCTACACCATCAACAATTTCCCATTCGCCATTCTTGCAGCGCATTGGAAACGAATAAATAATACCAGCATCAATGCCGTATTTATTACCATCGCTAATCACGCCCATACTAACCCAATCGTCACCTGGCGTACCCAAAGCCCACGTACGCATATGATCAACCGCAGCGGAAGCAGCCGATGCAGCGCTAGATGCACCACGTGCTTTAATAATAGCAGCGCCACGTTGTTGTACAGTCGGAATAAATTCTTCTACATACCATTTATTATCAACCAAGCTGCTAGCGGCTTTGCCTTTAACAGTCGCCTTGCTGATATCGGGATATTGAGTAGCCGAATGATTACCCCAAACAACCATGTGCTGAATATCATTCACATGCGCGCCGGTTTTTTCTGCTAACTGCGAAAGTGCGCGATTATGGTCAAGGCGCATCATTGCAGTGAAACTACGAGGATTTAATTTAGGTGCATTACGCATCGCAATCAAAGCATTGGTGTTAGCGGGATTACCGACGACTAACACTTTTACATTACGACTCGCATGATCATTTAATGCTTTGCCTTGTACCGAAAAAATTTGTGCGTTAGCTTCCAGCAAATCTTTGCGTTCCATACCAGGACCACGTGGACGTGCGCCCACTAATAAAGCGTAATCAACATCTTTGAATGCAACATTTGGGTCATCGGTCAATACAACACCGGCTAACAAAGGAAACGCGCAATCATTTAATTCCATCACTACACCCTTTAATGATTCCATTGCAGGTGTGATTTCTAATAATTGCAAAATAACGGGTTGGTCTGCACCTAACATACTGCCTGATGCAATACGAAAAATAAGTGAATAGCTGATTTGTCCCGCAGCACCGGTAATAGCAACTCGCACAGGTGATTTCATAAAACTCCTCCGTCATTTGATTCGGCAAACCCGCCGGACGGCGAGCTAAAAGGTGGCATATTGTACCGGAGCGACTAGCCCGGCGAAAGCTAAGTAAAGCATAAAGCTAATCAGTTAAAGCGGGAAGCATCCCTAGCAATCGCTGCCCTAGTAATCGCTCCCTAGTAATCGCTCCCTAGTAATCGCTCCCTAGTAATCGCTCCCTAGTAATCGCTCTTAGCGCCATTGTGTCTGCAAACGTTGGTAATGTTGCTCCAACCATAACAATGCGATCAATGACATCGCATTATTCAGTCGGCCTTTTGCCATCCACTCCATCGCTTGCAAACGCGGAATGACATGCACACGAATATCTTCATGCTCCGCGGCCAAACCATGTACACCGCCCAAGCCTTCAGAATTGGTGCACGCACAAAATAAACTCACTTTTTCAGTAGTGCCACCGGGACTTACTAAATATTCTGCAATGGGCTCAATGGCAGACAAATAACATTTTGCTTCTTCTAACGCTTCACGACGCACTACTTCTGCCGCATTTTCTTCCATGCTCATCATGCCGGCGATTAATTCAATTAACCAAGGCGACTGATCGCTGCGTATGGCGCCGGGACGAAACTGCTCAACTAATACCACTGCGTCACGTTGCGGATCATACGGTAAAACAGCGGCAGCATTACCCCGCTCAAAAACTTCTCGCGTCACTACATAAGTGCCGCCATGAAAACGCGCATATTCAAATTGATATTTTTCTAATTTAAAAAAACCTTGATACGCCGTTTCTTGCGCTAGAATTTTCCACTGCATGAGTCACTCCTCATTCGCATGTGATGCTGAATTAAAATATATAAAAACCTTAGTTCCGATATAAGTAAACCGCTATTAAACCCAAAACAAAACCACTTAACAGCCAACGACACATGGGTATTAACCACGGTTTTGGATCGCGCAATTGATGCGTAAAACGTTCAATATACGTGCGTTGTAAATATTGCCGATCAACGTCGCTGACGTTGGCGTAAACTCTTCGATATTTATGTTTAACCCACGCATTTAAATCGAAACGTCTGCCCAAATAAAACAAATAGGCATTCACAACATGCCAATCGCTACGCTTAATAATGGCAGCACCAAAATCAATTAAACAAGGATATTCATGATTCGTGACTAAAATATTATCTTTCTTTTTTAAATCACTATGCACTATGTTGCGCGCATGCAAGGCTTGTAACAATTGCAATAAACGCTCAAAAAATCGCTCGCGGGCGGCGTCATTCGCAAATACCGCCGAACGTAAACTTTCACCTTCAATGTATTCTAAAATCAAATAGCGACCATTTAGCAAACCAAAACAAATCGGCACGCCTTCAAAACCAATAAGTTGCAGATAAACCGCGTATTCGCGGCGCAACATATAAAGATAAAGCCAGGAGAAAAATCGACTCGGTGGAATGGTTTTGATAATCCAACGCTGCCCTGCTTGTTGAAATAAATAAGCAGCGCCTTGATATCCATCCGCAATCGGCACCGCTTGATCACTGCCCAACCACTGTAGCAAAGCTACAGTGTCAGGCGCATTAACAGTACGAGGTTGTTGCAAAACGAAGGCTTCCTTTACGTCCTAATCAACGAACAATAGGATGCAGCAGAAAATTAAACGGGGATTTTTAAATAAAGCCACAACAAGCAGCCTAATAAATACGCAACAATAATAGGTTCGCCATTGCCAATCAGACTTTGTTTAAATGACCAAGCACTACTCGCGCCTTGGTTTTCGGGAATATAACGCGGCAATAAAGCATGAGTACGAGCGCGCCACTCGGCCCACTGACTACCAAACAAACGACCTAATTTATTATCTTCGTAACTAATAGCGGTGGGGTAATAAAACCAAAAAAACCAAACTAATAATGGAAAGGTCCACCATACGCCACTGGCAATGGCCAAACCAATTAACACCACAATATTACCTACATATAAAGGATGGCGAACAAACGCATAAGGACCATCAGTTGCTAAAATTTTATTTTTCTTCACATGCCCAGAAGCCCACAAACGAATTAATTGGCCAATCACCGCTAAACTCGCGCCGATTACAAACCAAGTAAATGACCACGGCATTCCGACATAAGCAAACAAGCCCAAAAAAACTAATGCCAAACCTTGGCGGGAAAATTCGTGATGACGTAATTCACGAATGATCGCCGGTAAACCGGACATGGCAGGTAAATCTCGCGTGCGATTCGACATAGTTTATTTCCTCACGTCTTTATGCAATTAATTAAGAAGTTATAGCTTGCAGTAATTTTACTAAATCTTCCGGCGTATCAATCCCCGGCGGCGGTGTTTGTTGCGCAATGGCAACGTGAATACGATCACCTAAATACAAAGCACGTAATTGTTCTAAACATTCCGCCTGCTCCATGGGTGCTGGCGGCTGCGCAGTATAACGTCCAAGATAAGCTGCGCGATACGCATAAATACCAATATGTCGATAGTATTTCGCCTGTGCCACATCCTGCTGATCCCGCACATAGGGAATGGCTGCGCGGCTAAAGTACAAAGCATAACCTTGCTGATTAAATACCACTTTCACTATATTAGGATTATCTCGTTCTTCTGCATCTTCAATTGGCACCACCAAGGTCGCGATGGATGCGTCGGTATGTTGCGCCAGATTGTGCGCAACTTGCGCAATATTCAGCGGCGGAATCATCGGTTCATCGCCTTGCACATTCACTAAAATAGTGTCGTCTGATAAATTTAATTGTTGTACGACTTCGGCAAGACGATCAGTACCCGAAGGATGTGCACGTGTCATACACACTTCACCACCAAACGCCCGCACAACCTGCGCAATACGTTGATCATCCGTTGCAACAACAACACGCGTTGCACCACTCGCTACCGCACGTTCATAAACATGCTGCACCATCGGCTTACCATGAATCTCAACTAAAGGCTTGCCAGGAAAACGCGTCGATTGATAACGTGCCGGAATGGCTACACAAAAAGATGTCACGCGCTTGGTACCACAAGCCGTTGTAGTTCTTCACTGCTGAGCATGCGTGATTCAGCAATTAATAATACTGGAATACCATCAATCACCGGATAAGCACGCTTGCTGAGTGCACAAACTAATAATGCTGATTCTGACCAATATACTAACGGCGCGCCACTTTGTGGGCAACGCAATAATTCAAGTAGTTTGGGGTCCATTATTTAATGCCTTTAATTGATTATCTAATTTCACCACAAATTCTTCCGCCAATACCGCTTCTATAGGTAAATACCACAAACGTTCCGGCGGAAACTTTGATACTAAGTGGCCACATTTAACCGCATCTTTTTCCGTCATGACAACGGGAAAATCATTATTAAAACGCAAGTTAGTTGCACTAAAACTATGATGATCCATAAAACGATGTTCGATCACTTCCAAACCTTGCCTACGCAATAAATCAAAAAAACGTTCTGGATTGCCAATCGCTGCTACCGCATGCACGGTTAAACCATGTAATGTTTGTAAAGGTCGTTGCTGATTTATATCAGCTAAATTAATTAACATATCGCCTTTAACGCGCATGGAGTAAGCACCCGGCAAACGCGCACCATTCACAATGACATAATCCACTGCTTGCAAACGAGTTTTAGTTTCGCGCATAGGACCTGCAGGCAATAACAAACCATTACCAAAACCCCGTGCACCATCGGCAACAACAATTTCAATATCACGCTCTAATGCATAATGCTGCAAACCATCATCTGAAATAATGATATCGCAATCCGTCCATTCTAATAATGCCTGCGCAGCCGCAGGCCGCGACGGCGCAATCACCACGGGACATTGTGTGCGCTTTACTACTAATAAAGGCTCGTCACCACATAAACGTGGATCGGTATTTTCCGTTACTAATAATGGCCATTCCTTAGCTTTGCCTTTATATCCGCGACTTACAATACCAGGACGGTAACCTAATTTTTGTAAATGCAGCGCCATCCAAATAACTAATGGTGTTTTACCTGTACCACCTACGGTGATATTACCAATTACAATAACCGGCACGGGCATTTTTTTACGCTTCAACATACCCCAGCGATACATCAAACGACGTGTTGTTGCCAACAACCCAAATACATAACCCAAAGGCGCTAACAATTGCGCTAATGGATGATGGCCATACCACATACGGTCCCAGATACTCGCACCTTTTTGCTCGGATAAAAAATTATGTTGTTGATACAAAATTATTTCTTCGCTGTCTTCAGCATCCTCATCAAACTCAGCACGCGATACCGCAGGTGATATTCGTTGCAATCTTTCATCTTCTACAGAATCCGTTTTAAATTGAATGCGATGCAAAGAAGCATACTGGCCGTTCTTTTTTAATAATTCGTGGTGATTACCGATTTCAACGATTTCACTTTTATCCATCACTAAAATCAAATCTGCGTTTTCTACGGTAGACAAGCGATGCGCAATGACGAAAGTGGTTCGGTTTTGAATTAATTTATCCAGCGCTGCTTGAATATATTGCTCCGACTCAGAATCTAATGCAGAGGTCGCTTCATCTAAAATCAAAATTGGCGCATCTTTTAATAATGCTCGCGCAATCGCTAAACGTTGTCGCTGGCCACCAGATAACAAAATTCCATTTTCACCGACCATGGTGTCAAGGCCATCCGGCAATTGCTCAATAAATTCCATAGCATGCGCAGCTTTCGCTGCAGCAATAATGTCTTCACGCGGCGCACCAGACAAACGTCCGTAAGCAATATTGTTAGCGACGGTGTCATGAAACAAAGTAACGTTTTGCCCCACAAAAGAAATTTGATCGCGTAAATCCGCTAGGCGATACTCTTTAATGCTACGGCCATCAAGCAAAATATCGCCGCGCGAAAAATCATATAAGCGAGGAATCAATTTAACCAATGTTGATTTACCACTGCCCGATCGGCCCACCAATGCGATGGTTTTACCGGCGTCAGCTTTTAAGCTAATATTTTTTAAAACATCGACTTTATCAGTGCCATAGGAAAAATTAATATTCCGAAATTCAATTTGGCCACTAGCGCGCACCAACACCTGCTTACCTTCATCAACTTCTTCTTCGCCATCTAGCAAATCAAAAATAGATTGCGCGGCCGCAATTGCTTTTTGCAATTGCGCATTAATACTTGAGACGTGTTTCAAGGCCGGATAAATGCGCACCATCGACGTTAAAAAAGTTGAAAATATGCCCGCAGTCACCACGCCGACAGTACCTGATGCCGCAACATAAACAATCGCAGCTAATACTGCACCGCCAGACAATTGAATAAGAAAAGTTGATAGTTGACGCGTAAACACCAAACGCATGTTTTCACGGAAATTACTTTGATTAACCGACTCAAATACGCGTTGCTCACCATCTTGGCCGCCGAAAATTTTGACGACCTGATTGCCATCAACGGCCTCACCCACAATATGCGTCACGCCGCCGACCGATTTTTGAATTCGTTTGCTCGCTTTGCGCAATCGTGAACTAACTGAAACAATAATCAACGCAGCTAATGGCCCTGCAATCAAAAATACACTGGCTAACGGTGGATGCAGATAAAACATCATGCCAATCAAACCTAACACCACGGCCGTATCTTTAATTGAGGTCGTAATAACGGTGGTACACGATTCCGCAAGTTGCTCAACATTATAAGTAAATATAGCAATCAACTCGCCGGAAGTACTGGTATCGTATAGTTTAGTAGGCATGCGCAATACTTTCGTAAACATTTCATAACGCAAATGTTTAATAACCGCACGCCCAATCCAATTCATAAAATAATCAGAAATGAAGTTGCCTAAACCACGAGCCAAACCCACACCTAATAAAAGCCACGGCATGATGGCAATAAAAGAAGCATCTTTTTCAATGAAGCCTTTATCAACTAAATCTTTTACTAACCAAGCCGTACTAACTTCGCCTGCTACTGCCAAGGTCATGCCTAACAATACTAATAATGCTTGCACACGAAAAGGTCGGAGATAAGTTAATAAACGGCGATAGATACTAAATCCGCTAGCGCTGTGTTCGGTTATTACGCTCATGGAGCATCACTTGCTTGCATAGTGGCGATTGATAAGCGGCGTAAACCTAATTGTGCTGCAGCATCCATCGCTGTTACTACATATTGATGCGCGACTAAACCATCAGCGCGAATAATTAGAGGTTGTTCTTTGTTGTTAGCAGTATATTTCGCGAGTGCTTGTTTTACGGTGTCTAAGCGATTATTGACTAACTCTTGGCCGCCGATATAAAACTGACCACGGGCATTAATGACTATTTCTAATGGAGGGGTGATAACGGGTTTAGCTTCTTTAGACGATTTAGGCAAACTAATCGACAATGTGGTTTCTTTTTGAAACGTGGTTGTCACCATAAAAAAAATCAGCAAAATAAATACCACGTCAATTAAAGGCGTAATATCTATTTCTTGTTCTTCGTGTCGCGGCTTACTAAATTTCATACTGGTATCTCTTAAGCAGCAATTTCGCGCTCGCCATGCAGTGCTTCAACTAACATACGCGCTTGATCTTCCATCAGAATAATCAGCGTGTGTACTTTGCCGCGAAAATAACGATGCATCACCATACTAGGAATCGCAACTAACAAACCTGCGGCGGTCGTAATCAAGGCCACCGAGATACCGCTCGCCAATTTACTAGGATCGCCTACGCCCACTTGAGTAATTGCGGTAAACGTAGTGATCATGCCTAATACAGTACCCAGCAATCCAAGCAGCGGTGAAATTGCCGCAACCGTACCCAGTGCGGGCAGAAAACGTTCTAATTCATGCGCCACCTGGCGACCTTCGTCTTCTAAGCTTTCTTTGAGAATGTCACGAGCATGTTGTCGATTAGCCAAACCCGCCGCTAACACACGACCTAAAGGCGAACTATCTCGAATCGCCAATAAACGCGCTTCATCTAATTCATCTTGTTTAACCCATTGCCATATTTGTGCTAATAATTTTGGAGGTAAAACTTTGTCGCTGCGTAAAGTTACGAGCCGTTCAACACTAATCGCTAATGCCAAAATAGACGCTGCAATGATCGGAATCATCATTACGCCACCCGCTATCACAATCTCTATCACCGTCTAACCTTCCGTATGAGAAACCACAAGGCCGCCATGATACTGAAATTTGTCAGTTATTTCCTGACTTTGGCCTTTGTATCGAAGCCGACCGATGGGCCTACTTATTCCGCAATCGCCGGATGCTGCCAATAATGCGGATGATTGAGCCGCCAACGATACTGTAACTGCCAATGCGCAGCATCCAGTAATATGCCAACCGCGCCCACCGTTGCGGTGTTTAACCAAACGGCGCCGTTATCACTATAACGCTGCATCACCTCCTCGCGCGGAAATCGGTAACGATTGCGGTAACCCGTCGTCGCTACAGCCAGTTCGGCTTGCACTGCTTTTACAAATTCCGGCGTTGAAGAACTGCGACTACCATGATGGGGCACTACTATTATCGTGGCGCGCACATCAGTAGCCGCGCTCAATAAAGCCTCTTCGGCCGGCGCTTCAATATCGCCCGTTAGCAATATCGCCTGCGTGCCTACAGAGACTTTCAAAACGCAGGATTGATTATTACCGACATATTGCTCACCTTCTGGCCATAAAATTTCGAAGCTCACCTCATCCCATTGCCACTGCTGGCCAACCTGACAAAAAGTCATATTGGTCTTGGTGGCTAGCGGAGTTTTTAACCATTCTCCTAACCACACATCCGTTACGGGTAAATTACTCAGAATAGACTGCACGCCACCCGCGTGATCATCATCCGCATGCGACACCACTAAACGATCTAAATGAGTCACGCCTTGTGTTTGTAAAAACGGCAAAATAACAACCTGCGCAGCATCCGAGTTTTCACCAAAATGCGCACCCGTGTCATATAACAAGTTATGTTTAGCCGTTTGCAAAAACACCGCAGTGCCTTGACCCACATCTAATACATGCACCATTAGCTGTCCGGGTTGCAAACGCGGTGCTGGCCACAGCAATAAAGTCACATACAACAATAAACCTGGTAAACGCCAACCCCAACCTGCCGGCATCATTATTAAAATCGTCGCGAACACTAATCCCGGCCACACCATGGCGAAAGGCAAAGTCAGTGGCCAGACCGCCCACGGCAACTGACTTACCCATGACAAACCCCACCACAGAAGCTCTAACAAAATATTCGCCACATATAATAAAGCATGCGCCGCTTCCGCACTGATCGGCATTATCAACAAGGCCAATAAAATATTCGGCACTACCACCAAGCCCACTAATGGAATAGCAAAAAAATTCGCAATGCCGCCAATGAACGATGCCTTACCAAATACAAATAATGTTAATGGCAACAATACCAGCAACAAAAAAATTTGTAGGCGCGAAAATGTCCACAAGGATTGCGCAAATGATTGCGCGCGCAGTCGCCATAACGATGTTGATTGCGCTGCTACTAATGAAGTAGACGCAACACGTTGCCGCATGGCTAGCCACAATAAAACCGCTACGGCTATAAATGACAACCAAAAACCAATTTGCAAAGGCGTAAAAGGATCCCATAACAACACCACGAGCAACGCGACTGCATAACAATGCGTTGCGGCTAATTGTTTGCGCCACATAATATAAATACAGGGTAGTAATAACATCAGCAAAGAACGCTGCGTAGGAACGCTAAACGCTGCCAATTCAACATACAAAAATGCTGCTAACAAGCCACCGCACATGGCTACTTGTTGCGCAGTCCAAAAAGTTGCTGGTGGCCAAATCCGTCTAAACAACCATTGCAAGGCGTGATAAACCAATAGTAATAATAAGCCTACATGCAAACCAGAAATCGATATTAAATGCGTCGTGCCGGTATCGCGTAATAATTGCCATTGCTGATCATCTAAATCACCACTTTCGCCTAATGCTAGCGCAGTGATAACAGCGGCTTGCGGTATATCGTGCAACAACGTTTGTAATTGCTGATATACCGCAAAACGCAAACGTAATAACTGATAATGATTGTCGAACGATGCGGCATGTTGTTCTCGCACATAACCCGTCGCACGTAAATTATGCGCGAACAACCATTGCTCATAATCAAAACCACCCTGATTCATAAAACCATGGGGTTGTTTTAAACGTACCGTCAAGATTAAACGCTGACCAGGCAACCAGGTTGATTGCGCACGTAAGGGATCATAAACATTTAACCGCACGCGCATCGGCGGCAATAAGATGGGCGAAGATACTTCTGAACCCGGCGAGAAATACTGATCAGACCACTTAACAATATCAAACTCGAACCGTATACTGCGCGCCTGCACGCTGGGAATTGAAGTGATATAACCTTCAACGACCACGTTCTTGCCTTCTAAATCATCAGGCAAGGCTACTGCAAGACGTGCTTGCGCACTTAATAAGGCATACAACGCCCCTAGGCCAAAAGCCATAACGAGCCAAAATAAGCGGCGCTGCCACAATGAACACAATGCTAAGATCAACACCCATACACCAAAGTAACGCAAGTCTGGTAACGTTGCGCAGGCAAAGTGAATCAGCAAAGTGCCTAAAAAAAATGCTAGTACGTTTTTTAACATGACATCCTGTCACTTCATGTATTGTTTACATATGCTCTGTATGCTTAACAATATAGCCTTCACGAGATAGATGGTTTAACCCGATAAATTGATTATGCCGAAAAACTGGTTCAAACGATATTTACCCACACCCGAACAAGTTCGTAACCATGCCTCGTTGCAATGGTTAGGCACGCTTTTGCATGATCCTAATTTATGGCACATCAATCGGCGTTCGCTTCCTGGTGGTGTTGCCGTCGGTTTATTTTTTGCTTTTGTGCCTATTCCGTTTCAAATGTTGCCCGCTGCATTATTTGCTATTTTATTGCGGGTTAATTTACCCATTGCCATCGCAGGCGTGTGGTTAACCAATCCGCTTACCACCGCGCCACTTTTTTATTTGGCTTATAAAGTGGGAGCGTCACTTTTATCAATCCCGGCACAAGCTTTTAATTTTCAACTGAGTCCCGATTGGTTATTTTTAGAATTACGTCACCGCTGGCGACCATTTTTATTAGGTTGTTTTGTAATGGCGTGTGGCAGTGCCTTCCTCGGGTTTTTCACCGTTCGAGCCTTATGGCATCTGCATATTCTGCAACGATTAAAAGATCGTAAATTATTACAACGCATTCGGATTCGCTTACGCGCGAATCGCAAAAAAGCGAATCTCAAACAGCCTTAATTACTAACTAAACTACCTTCTTTTAACTCTAAGACGCGCTGCATACGATTGGCGAGTTCCATATCGTGCGTCACTACAATCAATGCAACATTGTATTCTTGATTTAAACGCAGCAATTCATCATACACTTGTTGTGCATGTCGACGATCTAAATTGCCCGTAGGTTCATCCGCTAAGACACAACTTGGTTTTGTTACTAACGCACGCGCAATTGCCGCGCGCTGACGTTCACCACCGGAAAGCTCTGCTGGTTTATGCTCTAAACGTTGACCCAAACCCACTTGTTGCAATATTTGCACGGCTTGTTGACGCGCTTGCTCAACATTATCACCGCGAATTAACAAAGGCATTGCCACGTTTTCTACAGCAGTAAACTCTGGCAACAAATGATGAAATTGATAAACAAAGCCCAAGCGTTGATTGCGCAAACGACTGCGCGTGACTTCATTTGTTTTTGCTAAATCCACGCCATCTAAATAAACAGCGCCAGCCGTCGGCGTATCTAAACCACCTAACAAATGTAATAAGGTACTTTTCCCAGAACCTGATGCACCCACAATCGCAACTTGTTCTCCGGCTTGAATACTCAGATCAAAATTTTTCAGTACTTCAACCGGCTGCGCTAATTCAAAATAGGTTTTTTGCAAACCTACACATTGCAAAATAACGTTACTCATAACGCAACGCCTCAGCAGGCTGAATGCGACTGGCGCGCCACGCAGGATATAAAGTAGCAATCACGGATAACACAAACGCCACACAACCAATTAAAGCAACATCGCCCCAATATAATTGCGAGGGTAATTTACTGATGTAATATACGTCCGGTGATAAAAACTGTACCTGCAATAGATGTTCTAAAAAAGCCACTATGCGTTCCACGTTCAACGCCAGAATAACACCGCCGATAACACCGGCAACAGCGCCTACTAAACCAATCAATACACCTTGCACCATAAACACTTTCATAATACCCATCGGGGTCATGCCTAATGTGCGCAATACGGCGATATCACTTTGTTTGTCTGTCACTACCATCACTAAAGTAGAAACCAGATTAAAAGCAGCTACTGTTAAAATCAGCGTTAAAATAATAAACATCACGCGCCGTTCGGTTTGAATCGCGCTAAAAAAATTCGCATGTTGTCGCGTCCAATCACTAACCCAATAATTATCACCAAAACGTTCGTTAAGATCCGCCACCACTTGGCGAGCTTTAAACATATCATTCAGCTTTAAACGCACGCCCGTCACGCCATCACCCATACGTAATAAACGTGATGCATCATCAATATGTATAAATGCCAGCGAGCGATCATATTCATACATACCAATTTCAAAAATACCGCTCACCGTAAAACGTTTTAAACGCGGCAACACGCCCACCGGCGTGGCGGTAGCTTGCGGGGTAATCACCGTCACGGTATCGCCCACTTTGACATCCATTAGCGCCGCTAACTCAGAACCCAGCGCGATATCAAACTCACCGGGCGCTAAATCACTTAAACGACCTGCCAACATTTTATCCGCGATATCGGCTACTTTTTCTTCGCGCGCAGGCACTACGCCGCGCAAAATAGCACCGCTGACACGTCGACCATTGCTTAACATCACTTCGCCTTCGATATAAGGCGCAGCCGCGACCACATCGGGATGTTCTTCTGCAGTGCCGGCTACCATCTGCCAGTTATCAAGTGAATCCGCGTAACGTGCGATAGTGGCATGTGATGCCATACTGAGAATGCGCGTGCGTAATTCCAATTCAAAACCATTCATGACTGAAATCACGGTAATCAAGGTCATTACACCCAGCGCGATACCCAGAATAGAAATAACTGAAATGAAAGAAATAAAGTGATTACGCCGCTTAGCGCGGGTGTAGCGTAGACCAATGAAACATTCAAGAGGGCGAAACATGGGGCGCATTAGAGCATAAAGCCCTGCCCCAATCTAGACGCGAATCTGCACGCGCTTCGCTATCCTATTACGTACCTATATATAGATAACTATTTTCACGCAAACTATGCTGCTATAGTTTGTCTAACTTACTTATTAGAATCAGGAATTGCCCTTATGTGGAAACCAAGCTGCTATGCCCTTGCACTCAGCATACTCAGTGTTTGCGCCTTCACTCCTTTAGCCTTCGCCGCTAAATTACCCACACGCGGTATCGAAAAAATGGCGGTGGAGCAACAATTTGGCGGGCCTTTATCGGTTGAAGGGCCGGTAGGACAACCCCCTATCACTCGCTGGATTTACAACGAATTTGAAGTGGTTTTTGAATACGACCACGTCGTGCATTCCTTTATTAGGGTTCTTGATAATCGTAACGTGTCATTACCGGTTAATAACACATCAAGTGGCTTGGCTTTACCGCCCGCCCAACCCGCTAATTCATCTACATCGGCGCCTGCTGTTGCCGCACCGGTTGATAACGCAGTGCCCGTGCCTTTTGATGAAAGCACTAATGCACTATCCAACGAAGGCAGCATGAACGACACGGCGACTGAAAACCCTGCGCCCGCTAACAGTGATGCAATGCAAGAAGACATGCCCAGCGGTTTTGAATCTTTCGAAAACACACCTTCGTTACGTCGTTAATATAATTGAGTTTGGTATTTAAACTAAAAGGCTAAGGTTCAATGTCTGCTATCCCTCCTACCGCTGTGCTGCCTGCCGAATGGCATCCACAGGATGGTGTATTATTAATTTGGCCACATCCTAATTCTGATTGGGCGCCATTATTAGATCGCGTTGAACCTGTATTCGAGCAAATGATTAGCGCTATTGCTGCTGAAGAAATTGCTTTAGTGGTTGCTTATGATCAAGAACATCTGAACTATCTAACGAAGCGACTAGCGCGTTTAAACTTACCACCGAATCGCTTATGGTTAAGCATTGCACCTAGCAACGACACGTGGGCACGAGACTCAGGGCCATTAACCATCTTCAATGCGCAGGCAACGCAATTAATCAATTATCAATTTAACGGTTGGGGCGGCAAATATCCGCATCAAGATGATTCATTATTAGTGCAGCGTTTAGCAGAACAAAGCATCTTTAAAGCGCCTTTATTAGCGCAAGATCGCATTCTTGAAGGCGGCGGCATTGATAGCAATGGTCAAGGCAGTTTATTAACGACCACCACGTGCCTACTCACTGCTACGCGCGGCGGTTTTAAGCGCGAAGATTGGGAACAAACATTTCAGCAAACTTTAGGCATTCAACAAACACATTGGATTGAAAATGCGTGGTTAGAAGGCGACGATACCGATGGTCATATTGATAATCTCGCGCGCTTTACTAACAGCCAACAAATTTTATACGCCAGCTGCGAAGATACTGCTGATAGTCATTTTGCATCTATGCAAGCACTAGAAACCGAATTAAAAGCGTTACGTAATATTCAAGATCAAGCGTATGAGTGCATCCCTTTACCATTACCATCACGCATTGGCAGTAGCGAAGATGATCGCCGTTTACCGGCAAGTTACGCCAATTTTTTAATTATTAATAATGCAGTGTTAGTGCCGAGTTTTGGTGATCCTAACGACGCAGTCGCGATGCAACGTTTACAAAGCGCGTTTCCAAATCGGAAAATGATTCCTATCGATAGCCGGCCTTTAGTAGAACAAAACGGCGGCATTCATTGTTTAACCATGCAATTGCCGCGTGGCACACTTGTTACGAAATCACTGTCATAAATAACCATACACGAGATATCTCATGAATACCGCAAACTTACGAGTAGCCGCTATTCAACACGCGTGCAGCGATGATGCCGCTGAAAATCTTGCGGTAAGTATAAAAGGCATTCGCGCAGCTGCCGCGCAAGGCGCGCAATTAATCGTGTTGCCTGAATTACATCGCAGCCGCTATTTTTGTCATTATCAAACGACTGATTATTTTAATTTGGCCGAAAGTATCGACGGCGAAACCGTGCAAACACTTGCACAACTTGCGCGCGAAACCAAAACCGTTATCGTCACTTCTATTTTTGAAAAACGCGCGATCGGTTTATATCACAACACGGCGGTTGTATTAGAACAAGACGGCAGCATCGCCGGCATTTATCGCAAAATGCATATTCCTGATGATCCAGGTTACAACGAAAAATTTTATTTCACGCCGGGCGATTTAGGTTTCACGCCGATTAAAACGTCACTCGGCCGTTTAGGCGTATTAGTTTGCTGGGATCAATGGTATCCAGAAGCGGCGCGTTTAATGGCGTTAGCCGGTGCCGAATTATTAATTTATCCCACCGCGATTGGTTGGGATCCTAGTGATATCAATCTGGAACATGATCGCCAATTAGAAGCATGGACGATTGTGCAACGGGGTCACGCAGTAGCGAATAATTTACCCGTCATCGCCTGCAATCGCGTTGGCTTAGAACCCGATCCTACTGGCCGCACCGAGGGCAATCAATTTTGGGGACATAGTTTTATTTGCGGGCCACAAGGTGAAATGCTGGCGCGTGCCGATGCACAAGCCAACGTCTTAATCGCCGATATCGACACCGCGCGCTGCGAAAATCTGCGCCGCATCTGGCCGTATTTCCGTGATCGCCGCATTGATGCTTATCAAGGTTTATTATCCCGTTATCTCGATTAAGTCCTTATTTATTCATCAAATCTGACATCAAATCTGCCAAAGCGCGATGTTATACTGCGCTCCCATAACTTTTAACTCGCTGAATTAAAGCATGTCCGCATTATTTCGTTTACCGGATCTACCACGCGCACCTGGTAAACAGATCGTGCTGGGGCAGCTTTATGGCGATGCTTATAGCCTTGCGATTGCAGATATCGCCAAACAAGCGCAACGATTATGCGTCGTGATTGCCGACGATGTGCAACATGCACATAAACTCGAATTAAGTTTGCGATTTTTCCTACAAGACAGCGACATTCCTTTATTACATTTTCCCGATTGGGAAACTTTACCTTACGATCATTTCTCACCTCATCAAGATATTGTTTCCGAACGTTTGCGCAGTCTTTATCAATTACCACAGATGCAACACGGCATTTTAGTGGTATCGGCTGCAAGTTTAATGCAACGTTTAGCACCGGCCTCTTTTATTCAAGGTCATGTATTTTCATTACAACAAAACCAACACATCAAACCAGAAATTTTACGCGCACAATTAATTGCAGCAGGCTATCAAGCCGTTTCGCAAGTATTAGAACACGGTGAATTTAGCGTGCGTGGTTCATTGATCGATTTATTTCCAATGGGCAGTCACACGCCGTTTCGCATCGATTTTTTAGATGATGATATCGACAGTATTCGCACCTTTGATCCCAATACGCAGCGTTCAGAAACCACTTGCGACAGCATTCAATTATTACCCGCACATGAATTTCCACTTAACGACAGTGGCATCAGCGAGTTTCGCCAAACTTACCGCAATCGCTTCGAAGGTAATCCACAAGCCAATCCCATTTATCGCGACATTAGCGATGGCCACGCCGCGGCGGGCAGCGAATATTATTTACCCCTTTTCTTTAAATCATTAGCCACGCTCTTCGATTATTTTCCGGCCAATACTTTATTAATTACCGAATCGCAAATTGAACATAATGCAGCGCAATTTTGGCAAGAAATTGCTGAACGTTATGATCAATATGGTCATGACATCGAACGACCATTATTAAAACCTGATGAATTATATATAGACCCCAGCAGCATCGAGGCGCATTTACAAAACTACCCTCGTATTCATATTCAAACTTTTGAACCCATTGATCGCGGTGCCACAAGTTTTGCTTTGCAAAGTCAGCATCCACCGGCGGTGTTATTCGATCGCCGTGCAGAACGCCCTAGTGAAAAACTTCAAACATTTTTGCAGCAATTTAAGGGTCGGTGTTTATTCGTTTGCGAATCAGCCGGTAGACGAGAATCACTTTTAGAGTGGTTGCACAGCCTGCAATTATTTCCAAAACGCGCAGACAACTGGCAAGACTTTTTACACAGCGACGCTCGCATTGCGATCACGTTAGGGCCGTTGGAAGAAGGCTTATTATTAAATGATTGCGCCATTATTACTGAACCGCAGTTATACGGCGAACGCGCTCAACAACGGCGACGACGTTTAGCGCGACAACGGCGTGACGCTGATGCGATTATTACCAATCTTACTGATTTAAGTATTGGTGCGCCCGTTGTTCACGAAGAACATGGTGTCGGTCGTTATTTAGGTTTACAAAGTTTTCCGATCGCAGGCATCACCACCGAATTTTTAACATTAGAGTATGCCGACGGAGATCGCATTTATGTACCCGTTGCCTCGCTGTACTTAATTAGTCGCTACACCGGTGCATCACCGGAAAATGCACCATTGCATCGCTTAGGCAGCGATCAATGGCAAAAAATAAAACGTAAAGCAGCAAAACGCATTCGTGATATCGCGGCAGAATTATTAGACTTGCACGCACGCCGCGCCGCGCGTCAAGGTTTTGCCTTCCAACCGCGCGAAGATGAAATGAGCGCATTTGCGGCGCAATTTCCGTTTGAAGAAACACCCGACCAACAAACCGCTATTGACGCGGTGATTGGCGATATGATTTCTGGAAAACCGATGGATCGCGTCATTTGTGGCGATGTTGGTTTTGGTAAAACGGAAGTAGCAATGCGCGCCACTTTCACCGCATTACAAGATCAAAAACAAGTGGCAATCTTGGTACCCACTACGCTGCTGGCGCAACAACACTTCCAAAATTTCCGCGATCGTTTCGCTGACTGGCCAGTACGCATTGAATGTTTATCGCGTTTTGGCACAGCTAAAGAAGAAGCTGAGGTTTTAAAATCCTTAGCAGCAGGAACAGTTGATGTCGTTATCGGTACGCATAAACTCATTCAAAATGGTATTGCTTTTAAAGACTTAGGACTTGTCATTATTGACGAAGAACATCGTTTTGGTGTGCAACACAAAGAACGTTTAAAAGCGTTGCGCGCTGAAGTCGACGTATTAACGTTAACCGCAACACCCATTCCACGTACTTTAAATATGGCAATGGCCGGTTTACGTGACTTATCGATTATTGCTACGCCACCCCAAAAACGTCTCGCGATTAAAACATTTGTCAGTGAATGGCAAGACAGCCTAATCAGCGAAGCGTGTCAACGCGAACTAAAACGCGGCGGTCAAATTTATTTTGTGCATAACGAAGTTAAAAGTATTGAACGTGAAGCGGTAAAGCTCAATGAGTTATTGCCCGAAGCCCGCATTGGTATCGCGCACGGCCAGATGTCAGAACGCGAACTTGAAAAAGTAATGCTAGATTTTTATCATCAGCGATGCAATTTATTGTTATGCACCACCATTATCGAAAGCGGTATCGATGTGCCTAGTGCCAATACCATCATTATTAATCGCGCCGATAAATTTGGCCTTGCGCAATTACACCAAATGCGCGGGCGCGTCGGGCGTTCTCATCATCGTGCGTATGCTTACTTACTCACGCCTCCTGCTAATGTGATGACTGCAGATGCCAAAAAACGTCTAGAAGCTATCGAATCATTAGAAGATTTAGGTGCAGGCTTTACGTTAGCCGCGCATGATTTAGAAATTCGTGGCGCAGGCGAACTATTAGGCCAAGAACAAAGCGGTCAAATTGAAGAAATCGGTTACACGTTATATATCGACATGTTAGAACGCGCCGTCGCATCTTTAAAAAGCGGCAAAGAACCTAACTTAGAGGGTCCCGCGCGCATTCATAGCGAAATTGATTTAGGCGTGACAGCGCTAATTCCCGACACCTATGTGCCTGACGTCCATTTACGTTTAGTTATTTACAAACGTATTGCCAGCGCGGATTCGAACGAAATGTTACGCGAGCTAAAAATTGAAATGATAGATCGATTTGGCTTGCTGCCGGAAGCTACGCAAAATCTATTTGCTATTACAGAATTGCGCTTGAAACTGAGCGTCATCGGCGTACGCGAAATTAAAGCAAACGCAGAAGCGGGTTATATCTTATTCGATGAAAAGCCGAATATTCACCCCGACAGACTCATTAAGCTAATTCAGCTACAATCCAAAATATTCAAATTTAATGGCAAGACTAAATTAAATTTCCAAAAGACCACCAACGACATTCATAGTCGTATTGAATTTATAGAAACCACCCTTTTGCCTTTACACAATCAGGAAGCCGCCTAATGTCTATTCGATTATTATTTATTGTTAGCGGATTATTATTCAATTTATGCGGGACAGCATTCGCACAAACTAACGAGCCAGCAACAACGCGTTGGTATGAAGTAGAAGTTGTCGTGTTTCGTCAAAATCTTATGGATGGCATTAAAGCTGAACACTGGACGCCAAACTGGACTACGCCCGATTTAAAGAATGCCGTCGATTTAGACAATATAACCGGCAATAAACGCGATTTAATTCGCAAAGTAAGCGCCGGCAGAAAATTGGGCGGTGTCGCCGCAAGACTAAATAAATCTGGTCGTTATGTAGTGCTTAATCACAGCGCCTGGCAACAAAAAGGCTTGTCTAAAGATCAAACGTTTCCGATTATGATTAATGGCGGCGGCGTACGTAATGGTAATTATTTTAATGCCGCAACAAGCAATAATGGTAACGGACAAGAACCTATTAAAACCGCCGAACTGCTCGGTACCGTCACCGTCGTATTAAGTCGTTATCTGCATGTGTATACGAATTTTTTATTAACCGAAGCGGTGAACATACAACAAATAAATTCACAAACTGGTAGTCAGATGTTAAGCATAGAACCCGCTGCACAAAGTACAACCCTATTTGGATTCAATAACCAACAACATCGGCGTATGCGCAGCAGTGAAATCCATCATATCGACCACCCTTTGATCGGTGTGACGATTATTATTACGCCTTTATAAATATTGCTAAAATTCGAATTCAACAAAGGCGCTGACAAAATCTGATTCTAGCGATGTGGTCGTATGATAATATTCATAAAAATCATCTACAGGATCAAGAGTATCGTCCTTTACACCAATTGCAAAGTAAGTCTCTGTACCATTGCCATATTTGCTGTAGTCTATTCTGGTGTATCTTGCACCAAACGATACGTGCGGAATTAAATTTAAGCGGACTTCAGCCAAACTACCGCTTGCATTATCAAATTCGTCATCATCGCCTGTCTCTATAGAATAATAAAAGTCAGTATATGGCTTCAAATGATAAGTAAAGCCAGCACCGAATTCCACAATTTTCCATTTATAACTTAATACAAAATCTAAAGGAATCGCCTTAAATTCATAATCGAAAGATTGCCCAGACTCCGTTATTGAGAATGTATTGTACTTATAACCCGCTGCCATTCGAAAAACCCATGGGCTGCGATTGGTAAACTTCATCCCTACCATTGCAAATTGACCATCACCAAAATTGATTTCATCAGAAAACTCAGGGAATATATTATTGCTTTCTTTACCTTGCGCTGTGCCGCCTTGAATAAAAAAGTGCTGTTCTTCGCCTGCAGCATAAACACCAGGCGATAAAAAACTACCGATGCTTAGTAAAGTAACAATGATATGTTTTTGAAAATTGGTCATATTGGTTCTCCCACCCTATTAATTCGATGATTCGCGAGCCTATTCTTTATTTCAAGTCTTAATGTTAAACCGTTTTTAGCACGGTCGGCAAAACCTGCACTATCGCCAAAGCATCAGTTTGTACTTTAGCAATATACTCATGTGCTTGATCCAAAATATTGCCCTGCATTTTTCCTGCCGCCCAATTGACGACTAAAGCCAAGCAAGCATACGGCAAACCCATTTCACGGGCTAGACCTGCTTCGGGCATACCAGTCATGCCGACCAAATCACAACCATCGCGTTCTAGTCTACGAATTTCAGCGGCAGTTTCTAATCGTGGGCCTTGCGTCACACCATACACGCCACCATCAACTACCGTCACACCGACACTTTTGCAGGCATCTAATAATAATTTTCGCGCAGAACCTGCATAAGGTTCGGTGAATTCAATGTGTTTATCCATCGTGAAATCGCGGTAATACAAACTGTGATCACGCCCATAACTGTAATCAATTAACTGGTCTGGCACTACAATCGCGCCGGGCATCATCGATGAGGTAATACCACCTACGGATGCCACGCCGATCACGACATCGACTTCCAGCATTTTTAACGCAGCGACATTCGCTTGATAATTAATTAAATGCGGTGGAATATTATGTTCTTGGCCGTGTCGATTTAAAAAGACTAATTCCACACCGTTTAACTCACCAATGATTAAAGGCGCAGAAGGAATGCCGTAATGCGTTTCAAATAAATCTTCACGGCGGTTTTTTAAGCCGCTGATTTTTTCGAGCGCACTGCCGCCAATAATTCCAATTCGTTTCATAAATGCTTAAACCTTTTAATTATTCAGCAGCGGCATATACCGCATTAAGATTGCGGTGATAACCTTTGTAATCCATACCGCAACCAAACACATAACGGTCGGGTAATTCCAAACCGATATAATCAACATCCAAACCCGCAACACGGCGCGCATGATTTTTCCATGTCAATGTTGCCACGCGCAAACTGGCAGGTTGCTCAGCTCGACAATCAGTCAAAATTGATTTCAAGGTGTAGCCTTCGTCTAAAATATCATCAACAATTAAAACATGTCGATGATGTAAAGAGGTATGCGGCCGCTGGATCCACTGCACTTCTTTGCCGCTAGTTTCACCGCGATACCGGGTGGCGTGCAAGTAATCAAACTCTACGGGTAAGGTAAAACGCTTCATCAGTTCTGCGCTAAAATAAACGCCACCGCTCATAACACAAATCAATAACAAGCTGGTATCCGCCGGCGTTTCTGCCGCAATGAGTTGCGCAGCTTTGCTAATAGAAGCTTGAATTTCAGCTTCGGTATAAATAACTTCAGCTTGTTTTAATATGTGACTGGCTTCACGTGGTGTAATCATAGTTAATCTCGCTTCCAAAAAATTACACAGCTAATTCAAAATTAGGATCATTTAATAATTGTTGCGCCCACTTGGTGGCTGCTTGCCAACGCGTAGACTTGTGAAGCGCGGTATTATTTAACGCTTTGGGTCTGCCATGTAAACGAATCAAACGCCACTGCGCGACAGGATTTTCATAATCCTTTAAGGCGCGCAATACTTGCATAGCTGCTTCAGGATGATTGCAGACCAACACCATGTCGCAACCGGCATCTAAAGCCAGATGCGCACGTTCACCATAGCTATTGCCTAAATCTGCGCCATCCATACTTAAGTCATCACTAAAAATGACACCGTCAAATCCTAATTCACGACGCAATATATCTTGCAACCAAAATTTAGAATAACCCGCGGGTAATGGATCAATCGATTCATACACTACATGCGCAGGCATAATACCTGCTAAACCATAATGGACTAAGCGCTCAAACGGAATCATATCGCTTAAACGTAAATCATTTAAATCACGCTTATCAACCGGCTTAGCAACATGCGAATCTTCTTTAACGCCACCATGGCCTGGGAAATGTTTACCGGTCGCGGCCATACCTGCTTCACGCATACCCATAATAAAACGATGTGCTATCGTCGCAACAATTTCTGGATGTTTATGAAATGAACGATCACCAATTACGCCAGACATCCCGTGATGCAAATCTAACACCGGTGCAAAACTAATATCCACACCCACTGCACGCAATTCTGCCGCCATTAACCAACCTAATTCTTGCGCTACATCTAAAGCTAGTTTTTTATCACGATCGTATAAAGCGCCCAACTCCGCCATGGCTGGAATTTCCGTAAAGCCATCACGAAAACGTTGCACACGCCCACCTTCATGATCCACCGCTACAATTAAACGCGGATTGCGCAAAGCATGCAATTCATCCAACAACGCTTGCAACTGGGCTAGCGATTCATAATTACGTGAAAATAAAATTACGCCACCCGTTTGCGGATGCAATAACATTTCACGTTCTGCTGGTGTAATAGTTGTACCAACCAAATCCAGCATTACAGGACCTAAAGACATATTTCCACCTTTCACTAAATGAATTAATTAATAATTAGCCTGCCAACAACACCACAGCATGCACAGCGATGCCTTCTTCACGACCGGCAAAACCCAAACCTTCAGTAGTCGTCGCTTTGACATTTATTTGCTCAATAGCAACCGACAAAACATCTGCAATATTTTTGCGCATAAGATCAATATGTGGCGCCATTTTTGGTTGTTGCGCAATAATGGTAATGTCTGCATTATTCAAATAAAAACCTACGTGCGTGACTTTTTTATAAACATTTTGTAACAATATTTTACTATCGGCGTTTTTATATTGTGGATCACTATCAGGAAAATGTCGGCCGATATCACCCAAAGCCAGGGCCCCTAACAATGCGTCACATAAGGCATGCAACACTACATCGCCATCAGAATGTGCTATTAACGTTTTTTTATGCGGAATGTATACACCACCTAAAACAATCTGCGCACCTTCACCAAAAGCGTGTACGTCATAACCATGACCAATGCGCAATTTCATAGCGATAACACCTGCTGTTGTAAAATAAATGCAGCCAAAGAACGGTCTTGCGGATGCGTAACTTTAATATTATCCACGGCACCGGCAACCAATAATGGCTTGCTGCCCTGCCATTCAATCGCCTGCGCTTCATCAGTGGGCATGCGTTGTGCGTTGATTGCATTGGTTAATGCATCTAATAAGAATTTTGCTGGAAAATATTGCGGCGTTAGCGCGCGCCATAAATGACTGCGATCGGTTGTACCCATACTATACCCATCAGCATCACTGGCTTTAACGGTATCACTCATAGGACTAGCCAATAAACCACCCACTGCTTTTTTAGCATGCACTTGTTCACGCAAATTAACGATGTCACTCACTCGCACGCAAGGTCGCGCAGCATCATGCACTAATACCCACGCAGTCGGCTCAAGCGCAACAACTGCGCGCACTGCATTATAAACCGACACGCAACGCTCATGACCGCCGACCGTAGTTTCAATACGTGAATGTGTTGGTTTTGAAATTGCAGACCAATAATCATCAGCCGCGGCTAACGCGATCATCATGCCTTGAACGTGCGGCACCGATGCCATGCGTGTCAAGGTTAAACTTAATAAAGTGTCATCGCCTATAGTGAGATATTGTTTAGGTTTTTCTGCACCCATACGACTGCCACTACCTGCCGCAGGAATTACTATCCAACAAGCAGGCATTAAAGACGGCATTAAGGCGTAGCCTCTTGCGAATTTTCTGGTAAATTTTCAACTGCGTCTTTGGCAGCCTCTTGCGCCCGCATAATATTTTGCGTCTCTGTATCTTTCGGTTCAGGCTGCGGTCTATCGTCAATGATTTGAATGAAGGTTTCGTTATCTTTAATCATGCCCAAATCTTCGCGCGCACGTTCTTCCGCTGCGCCTAAACCTTTTTTTAAATCATTTACTTCTGCTTGCAATGATTGATTACGCTCTTCAGCTTTGGTGATTCCAGATTTTTTTATATCGATCTCGTTATGCAAACGATGCACATCACGAATCCCGCCATCTGCTATCCATAAGCGATACTGCAAAGCGAGCAAGATCACAATTAATAAACCAACAATCCAACGCATAAACTCAAAGCGGGTATCTTTCGATACCCGCCCCGTGTCAGTTAAATTTTCTGCCGAAAAGCAGAGCGCCCGGCGTAGCGCGCATTACTGCCCAACGCTTCTTCGATGCGCAATAGTTGATTGTATTTAGCAATTCGATCGGAACGCGACATCGAGCCCGTTTTAATTTGTCCCGTACTTGCTGCCACTGCTAAATCTGCAATCGTCGTATCTTCTGTTTCACCGGAGCGATGCGATGCTACCGAGGTATAACCGGCTTTATGCGCTAAACGAATGGCGTCTAAGGTTTCGGTCAAAGTACCAATTTGATTTACTTTAATTAAAATGGAATTAGCGACACCTTGGTCAATGCCTTGTTGCAAAATTTTGCTATTAGTCACGAATAAATCATCGCCTACCAATTGCACGGTGGCGCCTATTTTTTGGGTAAGCAATTTCCAACCGGCCCAATCATTTTGATCCATGCCGTCTTCAATGCTAATGATCGGATATTGTTTTGCCCACGCTGCCAAGTAATCGACAAAACCTTCGGAGCTAAATGATTTACCTTCTGATTCCAAATGATATTGGCCATTTTTATAAAACTCAGAACTCGCCACATCTAAACCCAGCGCAACATCTTTACCGGCTTTATAACCGGCTTGTTCGATTGCTTTGAGAATGACTTCGACAGCTTCTTCATTCGACGATAAATCAGGCGCGAAACCACCTTCATCACCCACCGCAGTAGAATAACCTTTAGCTTTTAATACTGATTTTAAGGCGTGAAAAATTTCACCACCGCAACGTAAAGCTTCACTAAAACTACTCACGCCAATCGGCAAAACCATAAACTCTTGCATGTCGACGCTATTATCAGCATGTGCACCACCGTTGATAATATTCATCATCGGCACTGGCAATAAATTACTGTTCTTGTCGCCTAAGTATTGATACAAAGGCAAACCTTTTTCACGCGCTGCTGCATGTGCAACTGCCATTGATACCGCTAAAATGGCATTCGCACCTAAACGACTTTTATTTTCGGTGCCGTCCAACGCAATCATAATGCCATCGATGTCTGCTTGCGCAGTGACATCTTTACCAATCAACGCTTTTTGAATTTCGGTGTTAATATTATTTACTGCTTTGCTTACACCTTTGCCTAACCAACGCGATTTATCACCATCTCGTAATTCGACGGCTTCGCGTTCACCCGTTGATGCGCCTGATGGCACTGCTGCACGGCCTACGACACCGTTACTTAAAATAACATCGGCTTCAACAGTGGGATTACCGCGTGAATCAATAATCTGGCGGGCTTTAATGGATTTGATCTCAGACATGAGCGCATGTACTCCTAAACGATCGTAAAAATATTATTTAATTTAAATGGGGGTTGAATTGAATTAACTACAAAGAATTTTCAGAAAAGGCTTGTTGCTTAACGGCATCATCTAATTGCTTTAAGACCGTTAATAATTCACGCATTAAATGTAAGGGCCACGCATTCGGTCCATCACTAAATGCATTTGCAGGATCAGGATGCGTTTCCATAAACAAACCAGCAACACCGACGGCAATAGCAGCGCGCGCTAACACGGGTACAAACTCACGCTGACCACCCGATGCGCCGCCTTGCCCACCCGGTAATTGCACAGAATGTGTCGCATCGAACACCACCGGACACTGCGTATCACGCATCACTGCAAGTGAACGCATATCAGATACTAAGTTGTTATAACCAAATGAAGCGCCACGTTCACAGACCATGATTTTATCATTGCCGACTGCACGCGCTTTTTCTACTACGTGTTTCATATCCCACGGCGACAAAAACTGACCTTTTTTAATATTAACTGGAATGCCAGCAGCGGCTACCCGTTGAATGTAATTTGTTTGTCTACACAAAAACGCAGGCGTTTGCAAAACATCAACTACTGCCGCCACTTCATTGATCGGCGTGTCTTCATGCACATCCGTTAATACCGGCACACCGACGGTTTTTTTTACTTTTTCTAAAATTGCTAAACCTTTTTCTAAACCAACACCGCGTGGTGTGTTATGCGAAGAGCGATTCGCTTTATCAAAAGAGGATTTATAAATAAACGGGATGCCTAATTCACTGGTTAAAGCTTTTAATTCAGTGGCAGTACGCAACGCCAATTCTTCAGACTCAATCGCGCAAGGTCCCGCGATTAAAAAAAAGGGTTGACGTAAGCCAACCTTAAATCCGCATAAATCCATGATCGCTGTTTCGGATATTTTATTAGACATTAACCAGGTCCTCTGCGTTTTTGGCGTGTATTTTGATAGGCCAAAGCGGCGGCCACAAATCCGGTAAATAACGGATGACCATCACGCGGCGTAGAGGTAAATTCCGGATGAAACTGACAACCAATAAACCATGGGTGATTTGGCAGCTCTACTACTTCTACCAAATTTTCATCGGCCGAAGCACCCGAAAATTGCATCCCGGCTTTTTCTAATATTTCGCGATAGTTATTATTAAATTCATAACGATGACGATGACGCTCACTAATTTTATCGGCGCCATAAATAGCACGAATTTTTGAATTAGCTTTTAACACACAGGTTTGTGCACCTAAGCGCATACTGCCGCCTAAATCCGAATTAGTACTGCGCTGTTCTTTACGACCATCCCCCGTTTGCCATTCCGTAATTAAACCAATAACAGGATGCGGAGTTTCATAATTAAACTCCGTAGAATGTGCATTAGCTAAATTCGCACAATGACGTGCATATTCAATCACCGCTACTTGCATACCTAAACAAATACCTAAATAAGGAATTTGATTTTCGCGCGCGTATTTAACGGCCAGAATTTTACCTTCCGTGCCACGTTCACCAAAACCGCCAGGCACTAAAATTGCGTCGGCATTTACAAACTCACTCGCATCACCAGCCACTAAGCTTTCCGCATCTACATAGCGAATATGGACTTGGCAACGATTATGAATGCCCGCATGAATTAATGATTCATTTAATGATTTATAAGAATCCGTAAAATCAACGTACTTACCTACCATCACTACAGTGACTTCACCTTGTGGATTACGCAGCGCATCTACCACGGCATCCCATTCGTGCAAGTCGGCCGGTTTCGCCGTTAAGCGCAAACGATTGATCACGATGTCATCTAAATGTTGTTCGTGTAAACGACGTGGCAATTGATAAATATGCGCGACGTTTTCGCAAGAAATTACCGCACGTTCTTCAACATTGGTAAACAACGCGATTTTGCGGCGTTCGTCGTCTGGCAACGGAGCATCAGAACGACATAACAAAACATCAGGTTGAATACCAATAGAACGTAATTCTTTTACGGAATGCTGCGTAGGTTTGGTTTTAATTTCACCGGCCGCCGCAATATAAGGCACTAAGGTCAGATGGATATAAAGAACATTATCACGACCTAATTCAAAACCCATTTGGCGAATAGCTTCAAGAAACGGTAACGATTCAATATCGCCAACCGTACCACCGACTTCCACCAACGCAATGTCTGCACCGACTGCGCCTTCGCGCATTAAGCGTTTGATTTCATCGGTGATATGCGGAATGACTTGCACAGTACTGCCTAGATAATCACCGCGGCGTTCTTTTTGCAGCACATTGGCGTAAACCCGGCCGGTGGTGAAGTTACTTTTTTTGCTGGTTTTGCGGCGAATGAAGCGTTCGTAATGACCTAAGTCCATGTCGGTCTCAGCGCCATCTTCTGTTACATACACTTCGCCGTGTTGGAATGGGCTCATAGTGCCCGGATCGACGTTGATATAAGGATCCAACTTGATCATGGAAATGGTTAAACCGCGCGCTTCCAAAATAGCGGCCAGCGACGCAGAAGCGATGCCTTTCCCTAAGGAAGACACTACGCCACCGGTAACAAATACATATTGAGTCATAAGCTGAGGGGTCACATTAGGCCATGCCGTGCACGGCATAATGTGCCGGAATACTACCGAAATGTGACGCTTCCCTCAATCGCTAATTAGGCCATTCGCCAATTAAAGGCGGACTCATTCCCCAAACAGCCACTAAAGTTTGTTGATGGAACAACAACAGGAGTTGATCGCGTTGCCAAGGTGGAATTTGCCGGGTTTGCAGCAGTTTTTTCAAACTATGACGATGAGCATGCCCCTGCAAGTGAATTCGCTCACCGCCTTGGCGTTGCGCGACTTGCAGCTGCTGAATCTCCGGCGGAATACGTAAACCTGCTGCCAATAAATCTTCGCGACGCAGCACGCGACCCTCACCGAGCGGCCAATTTTCTTGTAACTGCCAAATGCCAAACGGTGCTTCGCTCATCGCCGCATTCGCATCGGCGACTAAATGTTGTTGGTAACGTCGAATGCGGCCGCCACGCCAGTTAATTTCAATTTGTCGATCGCTAGCGGCATCCAGTTGTTGTAATAAGCTCGCTAACTGCGCATGTCCGGGTACCGCGAGCTGCGCTTGCTGCAACCAATAACGCAACACATTGCGTTGCCGCGGCTCATTCAACTGCTGCAAAGGCGCTATCGCCAACCCTTGTTCGCTTAATAAGGTCGATAAATCCTGCGCGGCTAACTCATTTAACAAACTATCAGCCTCCGCCATCCATTGCGCACTACGCGCTACGCTCGTCGCGGCGCTAGGCCAACGCGCGGTGAATAACGGCCAAACTTGATGGCGTACATAATTACGATCAAAGCGCAGCGCGCTATTGCTGTCATCTTCAACCCACGACACATTCAACTGTTGCGCATAACGCTGCAAGTCCGCACGCGCTTGCGTCAGCAAAGGTCGCAGCAAATACCCTTTGGCAAACTGACTCTGCGCCGCCATCGCGGCTAAACCCGCAGGTCCACTGCCGCGCAACAATTGCAGCAACACCGTTTCCGCCTGATCTTCTAAATGATGCGCGGTTAATAAGGCTTCATGGGTTTGGAGTAAATGTGCAAATGCCGCGTAACGCGCCTCTCGTGCTTGCGCTTCTACGCTTTCACCGCTGAGCAGATTCAAATTCACCCGCTGCACAACACACTCAATCCCTAACAACTGCGCTTGTTGCTGACAATGCTGCGCCCAATCATCCGCATGTTGCGATAAACCATGATGAATATGGATAGCGCGCAACGGCGTTAAGCCCAATTGCACGCAAGCATGCAGTAACACAGTGGAATCCAAGCCACCGCTATAGGCGACGCAATACGCTTGCGCAGGCGTGTTTTGCAAAAAGACGCGTAAATGATCGACGCTAAAGGTCATAAGAAATATCGCTGAGAATTATCACTGCGGCACGCGAGTTTAAGGTGCTCAAACTCGCGTAACGTAAGCATTAGCGGAATGCTAAGTGCTTAACTGAGATTAATAATTTAATTTTGAGTAAAGGCGCCATTACCCATTAATTTTTTATAACGCTGCGCCAGTAGTTCTTCCGTGCTCAAAGCCTGCAATTTTTTCAAACTGCGCAGCAAACTGGTTTTTACACTTTCAGCAATCGCATCCATATCACGGTGTGCGCCGCCTAATGGTTCATCAATCACTTCATCAATCAATTTCAATTCGCGTAAACGCATGGAGGTAATACCCATCGCCGCCGCTGCATCCGGTGCTTTGCTCGCACTTTTCCATAAAATAGATGCGCAACCTTCGGGCGAAATCACTGAATACGTCGCGTATTGCAACATCGCGACATGATCGCCAACCCCAATCGCTAAAGCACCGCCCGAACCACCTTCACCAATTACCGTGCAAATGATGGGGACTTTTAATTCAGCCATAATAAATAAATTGCGCGCAATCGCTTCACTTTGTCCACGCTCTTCTGCATCAATGCCCGGATACGCACCTGGCGTATCAATAAACGTAATCAGGGGCAAACCAAAACGCTCAGCGGTTTTCATCAAACGCATGGCTTTGCGATAACCTTCAGGACGTGGCATACCAAAATTGCGGCGCAGTTTTTCTTTGGTATCACGGCCTTTTTGCTGGCCAATCAACATGACGGGCTGACCGTCTAAACGCGCCAAGCCGCCGACGATAGCAATATCATCCGCAAACATACGATCGCCATGCAATTCCTGAAAATCCGTAAAAATACGACTTAAATAGTCCAAGGTGTAAGGTCGCAGCGGATGGCGCGACACTTGTGAAATTTGATACGGGCCTAAATTTGCATAAATAGACTTAGTTAAGGTCTCACATTTAGTCTGCAATTCACCCACTTGGCTTTTAATATCGATTTTTGCGTCGGTGCCCATGTCACGCAGTTCTGAGATTTTCGCCTCTAATTCGGCAATAGGCTGTTCGAATTCTAGATAATTGGGGTTTATAGCCATTTCAATACTCCTAAGCGGGGCAATCTTAACCCAAGCATGCCCACAGAATCCATTCCCTAATGTTTAATAAACCAACTGGACATATTCATCGCCCAACCACTGTTTTAAACGCATGACTAACTGCTCACGCGGCTGCACCCGCCATTGCTCATCCAAAACCAAGCGTCCACTGGCGCGCGCATTACGATATTCGATCCACACTAAACAACCGGCGACTCGTTGACCGGGTTTAACGCCCGTTGTAGCCGCAGCAGGTGTCACGCGAAACGGTTGCAACGCTTCATTTAATTCTCGAATAAAACCATTACCGCCTTTGGTTTCATCAATCGTTAACGTAATCGCTTTTACTAATGTTTCGCGCGCGCTATCCATATCGTATAACTTACGCACACGCACCCGAAAACCGCCATTAAAATCATCAGGTGATAAAGCACCTTCAATGACTAAAACTTTATCTTTAACAATAACATTTGCATAACGCTGAAAATCATCTGCACTAATCACCGCTTCAACGCGATCACTGCGATCATCAATCGTTAGGAAACCCATTTTGCCGCTGCGCGTATTTTTTGCGCGTATCGCAGTGACTAAACCTGCGATGACAACATCCGCGCTATTAAAACTGCGCTCGCCATAAGACATCCGACTTTCTAATGATTCAATATGTTCGCGTATGCGTTTACCGGCAATATGTTTTAACTCCGCTTGATATTGCTCAATCGGATGTCCCGTTAAATACAAACCCAACACTTCTTTTTCTGCGGCTAAGCGTTGCAACTCTTCCCATTCATCGGCAACTTGCCATTCCAATTTACGCGCAGCGGCTTGCGGCGCTAACATTTCACCAAAAATATCCGTTTGACCCGTATCTTGATTGCGTTGATCTTGTTCGGCTAATTTTAACGCATGCGGCAAATTCAACATTAAGCTCGCGCGACTTTTGCCTAATGAATCCAACGCGCCGCCTTTGATCAAAGCTTCAAAGCTACGCTTATTTAATTTTTGCGTATCAATGCGTGCACAAAAATCATACAAATCATTAAACACACCGCGCTGCTCACGTTCATAGACAATATTATCCGTCGCGCCTTCACCCAAACCTTTAATCGCACCTAAGCCATAAATAATTTGATTATCTTTATCGGTGGTAAAACGATAATAAGAACGATTGATATCAGGCGGCACTACTTTTAATTTCATCTGCTGACATTCATCAATCAAGCGCACAACTTTATCTGTGTTATCCATATCGGCCGATAACACCGAGGCCATAAATTCGGCAGGATAATGCGCTTTTAACCACGCGGTTTGATACGACACTAAAGCATACGCAGCAGAGTGCGATTTGTTAAAACCGTAACCCGCGAATTTTTCCATTAAGTCAAAAATATAATTCGCGGTTTGCTCATTTACATTATTGGCGCGCGCACCGTTCAAAAACATTTCGCGCTGCTGCGCCATTTCTTCGGGTTTCTTTTTACCCATGGCGCGCCGTAATAAATCGGCATCACCTAAACTGTAGCCTGACAAAATTTGCGCAATCTGCATCACTTGTTCTTGATACAGAATGACGCCATAAGTGGGTCGCAAAATAGGTTCTAATAAAGGATGCGGATAATTACTTTTAGCGCGGCCATGTTTGCAATCAACAAAATCATCCACCATGCCCGACTGCAAAGGGCCGGGGCGAAACAAGGCCACTAAGGCAATAATTTCTTCAAATATATCTGGCTGCAAGCGGCCAATTAAATCTTTCATACCGCGTGATTCAAGCTGAAACACCGCGGTAGTCGATTGGCGTTTTAATAACTCAAAAGTGGCACTGTCTTCGAGCGGAATTTGCGTAATATCAATAATCGCCTGGCCGGCTTGCGCCAATTCACGATTAATGGCTTTTACCGCCCAATCAATAATCGTTAAGGTGCGTAAACCTAAAAAGTCGAACTTGACTAAGCCGATGCTTTCAACATCATCTTTATCTAACTGCGTAACTAAACTTTGACCATCAGCTTCACAATACAGCGGTGTAAAATCCGTTAGCTTAGACGGAGCAATCACTACACCACCCGCGTGTTTACCCGCGTTACGCACTAAACCTTCTAATGATCTAGCGGTATCTAATAATTCACGCACATCCTCTTCTGTCTCATAGAGCTTGCGTAAATCGTCTGAATCTTCCATCGCTTTTTCAAGCGTCATACCAATTTCAAAAGGAATTAATTTAGCGATGTTATCTACAAAACCATACGGATAACCCAGCACTCGGCCTACATCGCGCACCACCGCTTTAGCCGCCATGGTACCGAAAGTAATAATTTGCGAAACTTTATCGCGGCCATATTTTTGTGCGACATAATCAATTACGCGGTCGCGACCTTCCATACAAAAGTCGACGTCAAAGTCGGGTAGCGATACACGTTCTGGATTTAAGAAACGCTCAAACAACAAATCATATTGCAGCGGATCTAAATCAGTAATGCCTAAAGCATACGCAACCAACGAACCCGCACCGGAACCACGACCTGGGCCTACCGGTACATCATTATGTTTTGCCCATTGAATAAAATCGGCAACGATTAAAAAATAACTAGGAAAACCCATTTGAATAATAACGCCGATTTCACGTTCTAAACGCGCTTGATAAATAGCAAGACGTTCATCGTTCCAAATGCCTTTCTTTTGTAGTTGCGCTAATCGTTGCGCAAGTCCTATTTGTGATTGCGTCGCAAAATAACTATCAATCGTATCGCCCGCAGGCACCGGAAAATTCGGCAAAAACGATTCGCCCAAACGTAAAGTCACGTTGCAACGCTTAGCAATCTCCCACGTGTTTTCTATCGCTTCGGGAATATCGGCAAACAATGCGTACATCTCTTCACTGCTACGCAAATATTGCTGGTCGCTGTAACGTTTAGGACGACGCGGATCATCCAGTGTGCGTCCATCATTAATACAAACGCGCACTTCATGTGCTTCAAAATCATCTTTCTGTAAAAACCGTACATCATTAGTTGCCACTACAGGTACGTATAACTCTTCAGCCAAACTCACGGCTAAGGTGTTATACACGTCTTCGTATTCGCGGCCGGTACGCTGTAACTCTAAATAAAAACGTCCGGGGAAAATGCCTAACCAATGATGTAAACGCTCGCGCGCTAATTCAGGTTTGTTATTTAAAATAGCGCGACCAACATCACCTTCGCGGCCACCCGATAAAGCAATTAAACCGCTGTTATAAGTATTCAACCATTCTTTATTAATGAATACGCGCCCGGCTTGTTGATTTTCTAAATAACTGCGTGAAACTAATTCCGTTAAGTTGCGATAGCCTTCCGCGTTCTGACATAACAATAATAAACGGGTAGGTTCTTCGCTTGCTTGTTCGCGTACCAATACATCCACGCCTAAAATCGGTTTCACGCCCGCCGCTTGTGCGGCTTTATAAAATCTCACCAACGCAAACCAATTACCTTGATCCGTCAGCGCTACCGCGGGCATGCCCGCTGCTGCGGCCGCTTTCATTAGCGGTTTGATGCGCACGACGCCGTCCACCAACGAAAATTCAGTGTGCAGGCTTAAATGAATAAAAGGACTTTTCATAGTTTGCTAGTGTCCAGGCTCAAGCGCCGTCTTTCAAGCTTGACCAGTTTAAAAACCGGTCGGCTGGTTCAACAATAATTCACGTACGGGTCGAAAACTCCGTCGATGCACGCTACTGGGTCCATGTTCGCGCAAGCGTTGCATATGCGCGGCAGTGGGATAACCCTTGTGCTGATTAAAAGCGTATTGGGGAAATTGTTCATGCAAACCCAACATATACGCGTCACGTACCGTTTTTGCCAAAATCGACGCCGCGCTGATCGCGGCTACTTTACTATCACCTTTAACAATCGCTTCTACCGAGTACGGCAAAATCGGCGCGCGATTACCATCTACTTGCACATGGGTAGGCTGAATCTTCAACGCCAATACCGCACGCTGCATCGCCAATAAACTGGCTTGCAAAATATTAATCTGGTCAATTTCTTCCACTTCCGCAAACGCCACCGCATAAGCAAGCGCACGCTCCCGAATCAGCGGCGCCAACACGTCGCGCTGAGCTTCGGTGAGTTTTTTGGAATCCGCCAAACCAACAATGCCGTGATTCAGAGGCAAAATCACCGCCGCCGCGACCACCGGCCCCGCCAGCGGGCCACGCCCGGCTTCATCTACGCCAGCAATGAGCTGCTGAGTAGAATTTTCTAATAGATTCACTGAGTTAAGTCCCGCTGTGCGATAAAAATCCGTATACTTGCGCGCTGTTATTCTACGCTGTTTGCATGAAATGAAGCGACCCATTCGAACTGCCGTGATTGGTGTGGGCTACCTCGGTAAATTCCACGCCCAAAAATATGCCGCGCTGGCTAGCAGTGAACTCATTGCTGTGGTGGATCACAATTTAAGCCTCGCACAAGAAATTGCTGCGCCATTAAAAACGCGCGCAGTCCAAGACTATCGGGATATTCTCGAGCAAATTGATGCGGTCTCTATTGCGGTGCCCACACGATTGCATTATCAAATTGCAGCGGATTTATTACGCGCAGGCAAACACGTATTACTCGAAAAACCCATGACCGTTACGGTCGCCGAAGCCGATGAATTGATCGCGCTGGCGCAACAACATCACTGTGTATTGCAGATTGGTCATTTAGAACGTTTTAATCCTGCCATAGTAGGTCTGGATAAATTACTCACCAACCCTTTATTCATTGAAAGCCACCGACTGGCGCCGTTTAAATTACGCGCAACTGACGTCAATGTAATTTTAGATTTAATGATTCATGATATTGATATCATTTTAGATTTAGTGCGTTCTGATGTTATCGAGATCGCAGCCAGTGGCGCCAAAGTATTATCAAACTCAGTCGACATCGCAAACGCGCGTTTAACCTTTGCGAATGGTTGTGTGGCGAATGTCACCGCCAGTCGGGTTAGTTTAAAAACCGAACGCAAAATGCGCATCTTTCAAGACAACACCTATATTTCAGTAGACTTTCAAAATCGCGTACTCAGTCATCATTATCGTGGCACCGAAGAAACCAGCGAAGGCGTGCCTAAAATTGAAAGTGCAGAAACCGTGCATGAATCGGGTGATGCTTTATTAGCCGAAATAGAATCTTTTTTACATTGCATACAACATCAACAAGCGCCTTTAGTCAGCGGCAGCGATGGGCGCCGCGCGCTCGCCACTGCTATTCGTATCACTGAACTTATGAAAGCAAATTTACAACTATGAACATTCCAATGGTCGATTTAAAAGGTCAATATCTCAGCTTGAAACAAGAAATTGATCAAGCCGTACTCGATGTGCTCGCCAATTGTCATTATATTCTCGGCCCAAATGTACAAGCATTAGAAAAAGAAACCGCACATTATTTAAACGCGAAACATACTGTCACCTGCGCGAATGGTACCGACGCATTACATCTTGCATTACTGGCCGCCGGCATTGGCGCTGGCGATGAAGTCATCACTACTCCGTTTACTTTTATTGCAACCGCTGAAGCCATTTGTTATGTCGGCGCAACACCGGTATTTGTCGATATTGAAGCAGATACTTTTAATATCTCGGTGAACGCAATTGCAAAAGCCATTACTAAAAAAACCAAAGCCATTTTGCCCGTGCATTTATTTGGCCAACCGGCAAATTTAGCCGAAATTCAAAAACTAGCAGATGCACATAAATTATTAGTAATAGAAGATTGCGCACAATCATTTGGTGCCAGCATTAATAAACAACAAACCGGCTCTTTTGGCGCATTAGGCTGTTTTAGTTTTTTCCCGAGTAAAAATCTCGGCGGCTTTGGTGATGGCGGTTTAATCAGCACCAATGACGATCATTACGCGGAACGTTTATTACAACTGCGCAATCATGGTTCAAAAGTCCGTTATTACCACGACATTATTGGTTACAACAGTCGTTTAGATGAAATTCAAGCTGCCATCTTACGCGTCAAGCTCAAGCACATTGACAGTTACAATCAAAATCGTCGTCGCGTTGCACAACAATACACGCAACAACTGAATGACCTACCCCTGCGCGCACCGATTGAAGATGGTATTGGCGTACACATTTATCATCAATATACGACCTTATTAAACGATGCGAATAAACGCGCCGACGTTATGCAACATCTAACGCAACAAGGCATTGCTTGTGCCGTTTATTATCCAGTGCCATTGCATCAACAAAAAGCGTTTGCACAGGCGGGTTATGGCGCATTGCCTATCACGGAAGATGTAACATCCCGTTGCTTGTCATTACCCATTTTTCCCGAAATGACAGACGCACAAATTCAAATAGTTTGCCAAGCATTAAAAGATGCGCTTGCCTGAGGATATTCGTATGACTACCTCTGTCATGCTGGTTGCAGGTGAAACCTCAGGCGATCATCATGGCGCCGCACTCGCACAACGTTTACGGCAAACACGCCCTGACTTAAAAATATTTGGCATGGGCAGCCAACACATGCGCAGTGCTGATGTTGAGTTACTTGTGGATTGCAAAAACATTGCAGTGGTTGGTATTGTCGAAGTATTAGCGCACTGGAGTGAAATTCAAGCGGCCCTCAAAACCTTACGCAGCGCCTTAGCGAATCGCAAACCGGATTTATTAATCCTCATTGATTATCCCGAATTCAATTTGAAACTAGCCGAAGCAGCCAAAGCACTGGGCATAAAAGTTTTATTTTATATCAGCCCACAAATTTGGGCGTGGCGCTCTTATCGCGTTAAACGCATCGGCAAACTTGTCGACATGATGGCGGTAGTGTTTCCATTCGAAGTGAGTTTTTACCAACAAGCCGGCATACCCGTGCGCTTTGTTGGTCACCCTCTCGCACAAAGCGTAAAACCCAAACGCGCCATAGAAGATGCAAAAAAATATTTCGGTTTAAATTTAACATCTAAAACCGTGGCCTTAATGCCTGGCAGTCGTCGCGGCGAAATTAAACGCTTATTGCCGGTAATGCTTGATGCTGCCGCTATCCTGCAACAAGACATTCAAAATGTGCAATTCATTTTACCGATCGCACCGAACCTGGATCGTCACGCGATCCAACAACAAATAGACAGTCGCAAACTTACCATTACGCTTGTGGACAGCCACGAATTTTATGACGTCATTAATATTGCTGATGCCGCCATTACCGCTTCCGGTACCGCCACATTAGAAACTGCATTACTCGGCACGCCCATGGTTATTATTTATAAAGTTGCGCCATTGAGCTATAGCATTTTGCGTCACTTAATAAAAATCAAAAACATCGGTCTCGCCAATATCGTTGCCGAACGCACCGTAGTGCCCGAATTAATTCAAGACAACGCTAGCAGTGAAAATATTGCGCGCGAAATTCAATTAATGTTAATCGATGATCTTTATAACAAAAAATTACGTGACGACTTAGCTATCGTCAAAGAAAAACTCGGGCAAATTGATGGCACCGAAGGCATTAGTCAGCTGGCCTTAGAAATGCTGGAGCAATAATACTCCAGCAATAAACGCTATTTTAATAATATTTTATGTAGTGCTGCGGGGAAAACGGTTTTTTTGCCACTCGTCTTATCTACCCATTTCACTAAAGCCTCACCTTCTGCGGCAATTTTATTGGCTTTTTTACTATATACAGCATACTGCATAATCAATGCATCGTGCTGTTGTTCGCCGATACGCGCACCGATCAATAATTCGTCGGGGAAAATTAACGGGATTTTAAAGCGACATTGGGTTTCCGCTAAGACCGGCCAGATGTTTTCTTGATCAAATAATTCAAACGCGTTAATTTGCATAAAATAAGCGATGCGTGCATTTTCAAAATAACGAAAATAAACGGCGTTGTTAACGTGTTTAAATGCATCCATTTCTGACCAGTCCACGGTATGCGCAACCACGACAGGATATTCTTTTAAAAGATCCGGTTTGTTATTTGAATCAGTCATTATCCATATCTCTTATAGTCAATTATTATTTATCAGGAAATTTTACTTCTAATATCACTGGCCAGTATTTTCCCGTTATTAACCAGTGTTTGGATTTGCCAGCATAAGTAATTCCGTTAGCAATATCAATCTCGCTGCTTTTAGTGAGTTGGTTTATTAAATTCGCTAAGGAATAACGCTGCACCACCTCACCATTACGCGGATCAATTTTAACGATCCACGGTGTATTCCAGATATTGACGTAGATAAAGCCATCATGGCATTCTAGTTCGTTTAAATGATCAACGCTTTGAGCGTGTTCGGTAATTTTTCGACTATGCAAAAATTTGAAGCTTTCGGGCTGATACCAGCTTAAGGTATCGCTGCCGTTGCTCATTACCAGTGTGCCTCCATCAAAACACAGTCCCCAGCCTTCACCGGTATATTTAAACTGTTTCTTTAGACGCAGCGTATGTTTATCAAAAATAAAACCTTGTTGTTCTTTGTAACTAATGACGTATACATCATCGCCAACAAGGCTTAAACCTTCAGCAAAAATAGAATCAGGAAATTGATAACGCGCTAATGGCGCTATGTTGTTTATGTGTCGTTTAGTTAGCGAAGATGCGCCATACAAGCCACTGCTTTCATATAAATAATCACCTTCACGTTCGAAGCCTTGTGTAAAAAGTGCGGCATCGTGTGAATATTGTTTATTTGAGGTTAATTCAATAATGCGAGGGCTTAAAGCAGCCTGACAATAAGCAGGATTTAAAAAAAACATGAGACAAACAACGCCTAATAATAAAGGCGTTGTAAGAAAAAAATGTTTATTCGCGACCGTGGCGAACAACGGCACGCGTGCTGTTTTGAATAAATTCAACAAACTTTTTTACTTCTGGGTGCTGCTGAATAAAAGGAGCGAGCTCTTCAATTGCGGCTTCGCGTTTACCACGCGCGCGGATTAATAACATATAGGCTTTATGTAAACCACGTAATGCTTCCGGCGAAAAACCACGACGCTTTAAACCTTCTTTATTAATACCAAACGCTGACGCATGATTACCCGCAACGGTTACATAAGGTGGTACGTCACAATTAATAGCGCTGCCCATGCCCGAAAAAGCATGCTCACCTATTCTTACAAATTGATGCACTAAGGTGAAACCACCCAAAATAGCATGATCTTCTACAGTGGCATGTCCGGCTAAGGATGCCGCATTCGACATGATGATGTGATTACCTAAATGACAATCATGTGCTACGTGGGTATAGGCCATGAGTAAATTATCATTGCCAATTTTTGTCACACCACCGTGCGCAGTATTGCCACGATTTAACGTGGTAAATTCACGGATGATATTGCGATCACCTATTTCTAATACGCCGCGATCATCATCAGGTGTTAATGCTTGAGTGCGTTCACCGACCGAGGAGAATTGAAAAATCTGATTGTCGCGGCCGATACGCGTGGGGCCTTTAATAACCGCATGCGGACCTATTTTAGTACCATCACCAATTTCAACTTCTGCACCTATAACTGTATAAGCGCCCACTTCAACATGGCTGCCCAATTTTACGGAAGGATCGATAATAGCGGTCGAATGAATCACATTTTATCTCGTGGTGCCAAAGCACCAATAATTTGTGCAGAACAAGCTAGTTCTTCGTTCACTCTGGCTTCCGTAGCAAATTTCCAAATATGCCGCGCTTTTTTAATAATAGTTACTTTAATAGTTAAAGTATCGCCCGGCGTTACGGGACGTTTAAAACGTGCTTCATCAATCGCCGCTAATACAAAAATATTATCGCGACGCATTTCTTCCGGCATGCTACCAAAGGTTAATACGCCTGTCGCTTGCGCCATTGCTTCAATAATTAACACACCAGGAAATACGGGCAGCTCTGGGAAATGACCAGTGAAACAAGGTTCGTTCACCGATACATTTTTAATGGCGATCACATGTTGATTTGGCACAAAATCTAAAACCCGATCGATTAATAAAAACGGATAACGATGCGGCAAAAATTTCATGATGTCGCGTATGCTTAACTCGTTCAAACTATTCCCCTTAATTACTTACAATAAATTAATTGATATTAAACTTAATCGTCTGGGTTAATCATCTTGGGCTATTTTTTTTTCTAAAATACTCAAGCGTTTCGCCATTTCATCTAACTGTTTCATGCGCACCCAATTACGGCGCGAGGAAGCAATAGGTTCCAAGGGTGTACCTGATGCGTATTGCCCGGCTTCTTCAATAGCATGCGTAACCTGTGAAAAAGCATTCAGTTGTACATTATCGGCAATTTTTAAGTGGCCAACAATGCCTGTCATGCCACCAATCATACAATGCTCACCAATTTCTACACTACCCGCAATTGCAGAATTCGCCGCCATGGCGGTATTTGCGCGGATTTTTACGTTATGGGCAATTTGAATCTGGTTATCAAACTTTACACCCGATTCAATAATAGTGTCTCGCAAAGCACCACGATCAATAGTCGTGCATGCCCCTATTTCAACATCATCGCCGATTAACACGCGACCTAATTGTGGAATTTTTTGCCAACGCTGGCCATCAGGTGCAAATCCAAAACCATCCGCACCAATCACTGCGCTAGGATGCACTAAAACGCGCTGCCCCAAAATACAGTCAGTGCCAATACTCACATTCGACACTAATTTACTGGATGCGCCCACTATTGCGCGCGCGCGCACCACGCAGCAAGGTCCAATATAGGCATGCGCATGTATTTGCGCGCCAGCTTCTATCACAGCATTCGGCGCAATAATCGCCGTCGGATCAATCACCGCCGTTGGATCAATGCTGGCACTGGCTGCAATCGAAGGGGGTTTCTGTAAATCCTCATCAGGATGCAATAAAACAGCAATGCGTGCGAATAACAAATAAGGATTAGTCGTTAATAAAGCAGGACGATCAATAAACGTTTTTAATTTAGCAGATAAAATTACCGCGCCTGCTTTTGATGCGCTCAATTCTGGTAAATATTCTTTACCCGCCACAAATACTAAATTGTCCGCAGCAGCGGTTGCTAAATCTGCAACCGCTGATACTTGCAATTGACCATCGCCGACCAGCTCAGCATTAAAGCGCTGTGCTAGCTCTGCTAAAGTAAATCCCGCTGCGGACATTTTATGCGTCTCGTTTTTAAGCGGTTATTTTTTATCGGCGGGCTTATTTAATTCTGTTAAAACGCGCGCAGTAATATCAACACGCGGGCTAGACAATAAAACATTTTCATACAGTACTAAATCATATTGCTCGGCTTTTGAGATTTCCATAATTTTCTTGATGATTTGGTCACGCACTTTACGGGTTAATTCGCCCTGACGAATCTTAAAGTCTTCTTGATAAGTGCTCTTATCCCAACGTACTGCACGCTCTTTTTTGAGTAATTCATCTTCTGCTTCTTTGCGCTTGCCTTCAGTCATGGTAACGCCATCACGTTGAAATTTTTCACCTAAGGCGCGTAATTCAGTTTCCAAATCATTTATTTTTTTAGCACGTGCTTTGAACTCTGTTTCCAAATCACGATTGGCTTGCACGGCTTGTGGTGATTTTTGCATGACTTCTTGCAAATCAACATAAGCAATTTTCAATTCTTCTGCCTGTACTAACGGCATAGCCGCTAACAACACACTTGCCATCATTACTTTTGCTACATTCAACATAATCTATCCTTTGTGTTTTGTTAAAATTAGAAAGAACCACCGATCGTAAATTGAAACCGCTCTATATCATCATTATCTAAATATTGAAGCGGCACTGCGTAACTAAAAATCAACGCGCCCATCGGGGTTAACCAACGCGCTGTTACGCCCCAAGAAGTATGTAACTCCTCAGTCTCAAATTCTTTCGCGTCGGGATATACATAGCCGGTATCATAAAACAAACTGATGCGTGCTGCTGCTGATTCACCGGGTGGCGGCAATATATATTCAACTGTGCCTAAAGGTTTAAAGTCCCCGCCATAAGCATTCCCTCTGCTATCAACCGGCCCTAAGCTGCGTGATTCATAACCGCGTACGGAACGGATGCCACCGGCGGTATATTTTTCATAGAAAGGTAGTTCTTTTAAGTCATGCCGACCATCGCCATACGAAAAACTGTATTTCAACAATAAAACAGTTTTTGCAAACATGGGCCAATAATATTCCGCGCGGTAATCTAATTTGAAATATTCCAAATCCGAGATCGGAGTCGCTAACTCATAACTCAGCACTTGCAGTTTACCTTTATCAGGAAAAATGGTGCGGTTACGCGTGTCATACGACAAGCTCAAATTAATCAAATATTCATTATACAAATCACCATAACCCGTAACTGGATCAATAAAATCAAGCACTTCTTGGCTAGTAAGCGCCACTTGCGAATATTGAGTACAAACATTTGCACTATCATAACTACTGCACTGATCAACATAGGTTGGTGTTATTTTAGTTTTATTGTATGAAAAACCTGCACCAAAACGCATATATTCCGTTACCGGAAAACCAAACGTCACACCAAAACCTTGAGTATCAACTAGATATTCCGACAATGTGGTGCCGTCAGTATCAACCGCTCGATAAAATGCATTATAACTCGCAGATACACCGTCTTCGGTAAAATAAGGATTTGTATAATTGATACTATAATTATCAATTACATCGCTTACGTTTACGCTAATTCCAAACGAATTCCCGCGACCAAACCAATTGCCTTGCTGCAACCCCATATTAAAGGCGAGACCATCATCACCTGAAAAACCCGCGCCAATGGTGAAGCTACCCGCCAAACGTTCTTTAATATTGAGCTTTAAATCCATTTGATCATCGGTGCCGGCTACTGGCTCGCGCTCTATCTCAACTTCTTCTACATAACTTAAACGTTGTAAACGAATTTTTGAGCGCTCTACACTATCCGCCGCATACCAACTACTTTCTGTTTGACGTAATTCCCGCCGATAAACACCGTCCAAGGTTTTTGCATTGCCTTCAAAAGTAATGTGTCGCACATAGACACGCTTGCCAGGATCCACAATAAAGGTCAGATCTATTTCATGCGTTTTTTCATCTAAATCAGTTTTAATATTAACTTGTGAAAAGGCATAGCCATCATTGCCTAAGCGCCGGTTAATTTCTTCGTTAATCCGAGTGACTTGTTTACGCGAAAAGGGATCGCCGGGTTTAAGATAAAAATCAATAATGGTTTTTAACTCTGACTCTGGAACAATGGTTTTTCCGGAAAGTTTTAATTCACGAATGCGATACAAATCACCTTCAACAATATTGACGGTCACATAAATATCTTTTCGGTCAGCCCCAATGGTGACTTGTGTAGAGTCGATGTCAAAATTAACATAACCTCTATCCATATAATAAGAACGCAATAATTCTAAATCGCCGCGTAATTTTGTTTTTGCATATTCATCTTTGCTAGAAAATACTGCCCACCAAGCCGGAATACCTGACTCGAAATGATCCAGCAATTCCTCGTCATCAAATGCTTTATTGCCGACTATATTAATTTGGCGGATTTCTGCCGACAAACCTTCGCGGATTTTGATATCAATTTTGACTCGATTGCGCGGCAAATTAGTGACCGTGGTTTCCATTTTTACGCTATAACGACCAATGCTATAATAAAGACGCTGTAATTCTTGCTGCACTGCATCCAATATTTGCTCATTAAACATCTGTCCACGAGACAGGCCTACATTGTCAAAAGCCTTAGTAATGTCTTCATCTTTTACTTTGCTGTTACCATCAATATTTACTTCGGCAATCGCCGAACGTTCTACTACCGAAATAACCAAAACATTATCGCGAACGGCCAAGCTTACATCTTTAAAAAAACCGGTTTTATATAACGCACGTAAGATTTCTCGCGTTTCTACATCATCTAAACGTTCGCCGACTTTAACGGGCAAATAACTAATGACAGTGGCTAGCGTTACTCGCTGCGCGCCCACTAATTCAATATCTTTGATAACAAACGCAGCATATGCTTCTATTGAAGCCAACCACAAAACCAACAACACACTACAACGCATTAATATTTTCATTTAAAAAATAACCGAGTAATATCATTATGTAACGCGACGATCATCAGAATCGCCAACAAAAAAACACCGATGTTTTGACCAACGATTAAAACTTTCTCCGGAACGGGTGAACCTTTCACTGCTTCAATCGCATAAAGTAATAAATGACCACCGTCTAACACAGGGATCGGTAACAAATTTAATACACCTAAACCAATCGTCACTACTGCAAGAAAGTTTAAAAAATATACCAAACCCATTTTTGCAGATTGCCCAGCGTAATCGGCAATACTCACTGGCCCACTAATATGTTTAATGGACGCTTGTCCCGTGACTAAACGACCCATCATGCGCAACGTTAGCAAACTATAATCGTACGTGCGCTGCACACTTTTAAGCGCAGATTCTCCGAAACCATACTGCACTAGCGTAAAAGCATTATCGTAATCTTTAGGCATCGCCGGCCGAGTACCGGAATAACCTTTATCTTTTTGTTCTGGATGTTGGCCTAAATGTAATTTAGTAATTTGTTGTACGCCATTTCGTTCATACGTCACGACAACCGTTTGATTCGGTCGCTCCGCCACATAACGCTGCCAATCTTGCCAATCTTTGATGGCAACATCATCAACCAATAACAAACGATCACCTGCTTGCAATCCTGCCTTATGCGCCGGTTGATCTTGAGGAACTTCTTCTAATACTGCGGGTACAGGTGGCACGCGTACTTTAATGCCGAGTATTTTGAGTACGTCAATATCTTCTTGTGCTAATAAATTATCAGTAATCGTTAGATGATGCGTTATTAACTCACCTTGAGCCGTTTTAACTTGTATGTTTAATTGATCACTGTCTAAATTTTCTTCTAAGATCGCCATATTAATATCGGGCCAACTAGGTGTGGTTTTATCATTGATTGCAATGATTTCATCACCCGTTATAAACCCTGCTCTGGCAGCAGGCGAATCAACAATAACGTCTCCGACAATTGGTCTTAAGGTATCGGTACCGAGCATAAACATAACAACGAATAAAGGAATCGCTAGCGTTAAACTAAACACGGGGCCAGCTAAAACAATTAAGCTGCGCACCCATAATGGTTTATGATTAAACGCACGATGCTTTTCTTCTGCGGGTATTGGCTCTGCACTGTCATCGTTAGCCGCGCCTTCGCCTAACATGCGCACATAACCACCTAAAGGCAACGCTGCAATCACGTATTCGGTTTCACTGCCCTGCGGTTGCCAACGATACAAAGGTTTACCAAAACCAATTGCAAAACGCAGCACTTTCACGCCTAAACTACGCGCAACCCAAAAATGTCCAAACTCGTGCACGACTACTAAAATGCTAATAGCCAATAAAAACCATAATATAGTGATGACAATACCCATTACGATGCGCACACCTGTGTGAAAGAGGGTTTAATCATTTGCCGTGCAAATGCACGAGCTTCTTCATCAACGGCTAATACCGTCGGAATATCGCTTACTATTTGGCTCGGCAGCTTATTTAATACGCTATCAACAATAGTGGCGATGTCTGTATAACGAATCTGTTTATTCAAAAAAGCTTCCACCGCGATTTCATTCGCTGCATTTAAAATTGTGCTGGCCGTACCACCTTGTTTAGCGGCGTCTGTTGCTAATTGTAAGCACGGGAAACGTGTAATATCCGGACGCTTAAAATCCAATACTGCGACCTTAAAAAGATCAAGAGGTTCAACGCTTACGCGCATTCGTTCCGGCCAAGCCAATGCATGCGCAATCGGCGTGCGCATATCGGGATTACCCATTTGCGCCAACACCGAACCATCACTATAAGAAACCAAAGAATGCACAATGCTTTGCGGATGAATCACGACTTCCACAAAATCCGGCGCAATATCAAACAACCAACAAGCTTCGATTAATTCCAAACCTTTATTCATCATCGTTGCTGAATCAACGGAAATTTTTTGTCCCATCCGCCAATTAGGATGTTTACACGCTTGCTCAGGCGTAACGTTTGCCAATTGTTCTATCGGCGTTTCACGAAACGGACCACCCGATGCGGTTAACCAAATTCGTTGCACGCCCCGCTCTATTAAGGAACGGCTATCATTAATCGGCAAACATTGAAAAATAGCATTATGCTCTGAATCAATCGGCAATAAAGTCGCGCCATGTTTTTGCACGGCTTGCATAAATAACGCACCCGACATCACCAAGGCTTCTTTATTCGCCAATAAAATTTTCTTACCGGCATTGGCTGCGGCTAAGGTCGGCAATAAACCCGCTGCCCCGACAATGGCGGCCATCACATCATCAGTTTGCGCGTCTGCTGCTACGTCAATTAAACCTTGTGCGCCCGCTAACACTTGAATATTTGGCAAATTCGCCGTTTGCAATAAAGTGCTGAGTTTTTCGGCAGCGACGACATCAACCATCACCGCATAACGAGGTTGATAACGCTGACATTGCGCGAATAATTTTTCGACGTCTTTATGCGCGGTTAAAGCATGAACTATAAATTTGTCTGGATGCTGTGCTAAAACATCTAAAGTATTTGCGCCGATGGTACCGGTGGAACCTAAAATCGTAACGCGCCGTTTTGACGAGGCATCTTTCATATTAAAGGCGCCCATAGACAATACAAACATGCAAACACCGGCGCTGCGGCCGTGATGCTATCAATGCGATCCAAAATACCGCCATGACCTGGCAATAAAGTGCCGCTATCTTTAACACCTGCTTCACGCTTTAATAAACTTTCTAATAAATCTCCAGGAATGGAAATAAGCGTGGCGACCGCACCGCTGATTACAAATAAAATTAACAATCTTGAGTTTAATTGCAAACTATAAGCGGCTATTAGCAAAACAATAATGGATGTTAAGACGCCACCCAACAAACCTTCCCAGGTTTTGCCTGGACTGACTTTACTGGCTAATTTATGTTTACCAAATGCGCGGCCCGCGAAATAAGCGCCAACATCCGCCAACGCTACCGCCAGCAAAATAATAAATAATAAAACGCCCCGGGCTTCATTATTTAAAGACTGACTATGCAAAAACACTAAAGCAAACCAAGCAGGAATTAATACGAACAAACCCATTAGCAGTTTAAATACAGCATTTAATCTAATAACCCTAACTTGAGTTTGATACGTGACGATCCAAATCAGCGCGAATAGCCAAAACATACTGGCAATAATAAAAATAGGTTGCAAACCATATGCAGGTACAAAAACCGAATAACTAAAGTACATACAAATAAACATAAGAACGCTATAAGCAATTCGAATAGGTCTGCGCGAAAATCCTGCTAAACGCGCCCATTCATAAGCACCTAACACGACTACCAACGCAAACACCCAGCGTACTTGCGCAGTATATAAACCAAAAATCACACCGAGAAATAAGGCAGCCAAAATTAATCCGGTAATCACACGTTGCTTAAGCATGTTTTACCTGTTCTGGTTGTAACTGTTCGGAGGTTTTACCAAAGCGTCGTTCCCGTTGCGCATACCATTGCAACGCAGTACTAAATGCGGCTTCATCAAAGTCTGGCCACAAAGTATCCGTAAAATAAATCTCTGTATACGCGCATTGCCAAATAAGAAAATTACTGGTTCGTGATTCGCCACTGGTACGAATCAATAAATCCGGTTCTGGTTGATCGGCCAAACTCATGTAAGACGCGAGTGTTTGTTCCGATATTTCATCAATGGATAATTTACCGGCTTGCACTTGCTTAATAACGGTTTGCACCGCTTGTGTAATATCCCAACGACCGCCGTAGTTAACGGCGATATTAAGTTTTAAACCGGTATTGTTTTGGGTGGAGAGACTTGCATCTTGCATTTGTTTTTGTAACTTGGCGTCAAATGCGGCGCAATCACCAATAAAGCGTATGCATACATTATTTTCTTGCAGGCCTTTGAGTTCACGCGACAAAGTCACTAAAAATAACTCCATCAATAACGTGACTTCCGTTATAGGTCGGCGCCAGTTTTCACTGCTGAAAGCAAATAAGGTGAGATATTCGACTTGATGTTTGCCACACGCTTGCATCACGTGTTTAACAGCATCAACACCATATTTATGGCCCGCATTACGCGGCAAACCTTTGCGCTTAGCCCAGCGTCCATTACCGTCCATGATGATTGCAACATGTCGGGGAGAAGCTATTACAGAATGATCGGTATCGCCTGTCATTGATGCGGCCGCAATCGCTCTTAAACTTCCATGAGCTCTTGTTCTTTTTTCGCTAACACCGCATCAACTTCACCGATGAGTTTATCCGTCAGTTTTTGAATATCATCTTGACCACGGCGATCATCGTCTTCAGTGATTGATTTAGCTTTTAATGCTTCTTTTAAATCATTGTTAGCATCACGACGAATATTACGAATAGCGACTTTGGCATTTTCACCTTCATGCTTCACCATCTTCACCATTTCTTTACGGCGTGATTCCGTTAATGGTGGCATCGGAATACGCATAACCAGACCCGCTGTAACCGGATTCAAACCTAAGTCAGCTACCAAAATTGCTTTTTCAATTGCGCCGATCATGGATTTATCCCACGGCGTTACTAATAAAGTCCGCGCATCTTCAACGGTAACATTAGCAACTTGTTTTAACGGCGTTTTGTTGCCGTAATAATCAACTTCAATAGGTTCTAATAAACTGGGATGCGCACGACCCGTACGCAAACGGGATAATTCTTGCGCTAATGCTTCTACACTTTTGCGCATTCTTTGTTCAGCATTTTTTTTAAGATCTGCAATCACAAAATATACCTCTACAATAATAACTAATCACTTACCAGCGTACCCACGTCTTCACCGCGCACTACGCGCAATAAATCACCGGGGCGGCCCATATTAAACACCCGAATAGGCATGCGATAGTCGCGACACATTACCACCGCAGTCGCATCCATTACACCGAGTTTCGCATTCAAAGCTTCATCATACGTTAAACGTGAATAACGCTTAGCATTCGGATTTTTCATTGGATCAGAATCGTACACGCCATCCACTTTAGTGGCTTTCAACATTAAGTCAGCGGTGATTTCTACTGCGCGCAAACTTGCAGCCGAGTCAGTCGTAAAAAAGGGATTGCCCGTGCCGGCCGCAAATACTACCACGCGACCTTTTTCTAAATGCCGAATGGCACGACGGCGAATATAGTCTTCGCACACTTGATTGATTTTAATCGCTGACATAACACGACAATAAATGTCGACGCGTTCTAAAGCATCTTGTAACGCCAAACTGTTAATGACGGTAGCCAACATACCCATATGATCGCCCGTCACGCGATCCATACCGGCTTCGGCTAAACCTGCGCCGCGAAAAATATTACCACCGCCAATCACCACGGCCACTTGCACACCATCTTCAATCAGTTGACGAATATCTAATGCAATACGACCAATCACTTTCGGATCAATACCGTAGCTGTATTCACCCATCAAGGCTTCGCCGCTAAGTTTAAGAAGGATGCGCGGATACGCCAATTTTTTATTTGTCATTCGTGCTACTCCGACGGCTGTGTTGTCGCAAAAAACCAAACTCAGATACAAAGACGCGGCATAAATGCCGCGTCTTGTTGAGTATCGCCAGCAGGTTAACTGGCTTTAACCTGTGCCATGACTTCTTGCACAAAGTTATCTTCTTGCTTTTCGATACCTTCGCCTACTTCTAAACGATAGAACGATAATACTTCTGCATTCGCCGTTTTTAATAACTTGCTGACAATTTGATCAGGATCTTTAACAAACGGCTGACCCACTAACGTAATTTCAGCAAGATATTTTTTCAAACGACCTTCGACCATTTTTTCAATAATGTCGTGAGCTTTGCCACTGTCTTGTGCTTGCGCGATTAAAATTTCACGTTCTTTATCCAATGCTTCTTTCGGCACACCGGTTTCAGATACACAAACAGGACGACTCGCTGCAACATGCATGGCTAAGTCTTTAGCTAAACCTTGATCGCCACCTTTTAAGTCCACTAATACACCGATGCGGCCGCCGTGTGAATATTGACCAATCAAAGTGCCTTGGCTTTGTAAACAAACAAAACGTCGCACTTGGATATTCTCACCAATCTTAGCAATCAGTGCACGACGTACATCTTCAATCGTGGCGCCATCTAAGGTTAACGCTAATAACGCATCTAAATCCGCCGGCTTTTTACTGCAAATCAATTGTGCTACTTTATTTGCAAACGCGATGAAATCATCACCTTTACCAACAAAGTCAGTTTCACAATTCACTTCAACTAATACTGCTGTTTTACCAGAAGCATCCATCGCAGTAGCAATAATACCTTCGGCTGCAATACGACCTGCTTTTTTATCGGCTTTAGCCATACCTTGTTTGCGCATCCATTCAATCGCTACTTCCATATCGCCATTGTTTTCGGTCAACGCTTTTTTGCATTCCATCATGCCTGCGCCAGTGCGTTCGCGCAGTTCTTTCACCATTGTGGCTGAAATTTGCATCACATTACCTCGTTAATCAAACCTGTGAATCTGTTGCGCTTATTGGGGCTTCCGCCGCGTCATCGCTTACAGTCTCTGCATCTTCACCCGCTTTACGGCCCGTGACTTTCTTTTTCACTGTGGCTTGTTTAGCAGGTGCTTTCTTTTTCGGTGCGTGGTTGCGCGGCTTCGCTTCAGCGGCTTCAACGACTACACGTTTTGCCGGTAATTGTGCGCTGCTACGACCGTCTAATACACCATCGGCAATTGCGGTGCTGTATAACTGAATAGCACGAATGGCGTCGTCATTACCCGGAATAACATAATCAACACCTTCAACAGAGTTGTTAGTATCAACAATCGCTACGACTGGAATACCTAAGGTAGTTGCTTCACGTACTGCAATTTTTTCAAAACCCACGTCAATAATGAACAGGACGTCGGGCAGACGTTCCATATTTTTAATGCCACCTAAGCTGCGCTCAAGTTTTTCCGCTTCGCGGCGCATTACTAAACCTTCTTTTTTATTCACGCGGTCAATAGAACCATCTTCAAACATGACTTCTAATTCTTTCAAACGCTTAATTGATTGGCGAATAGTGTTGAAGTTAGTCAACATGCCACCTAACCAACGATGATTAACGTAAGGCATGCCACAACGTTCAGCATGTTCTTTAACGGCATCGCGCGCGGCGCGCTTCGTGCCGACGAATAAAACAGTGCCATTTTTAGCTGCCATACGCGAAATAAAATTCAGCGCGTCGCTAAATAAAGGAACGGTTTTTTCAAGATTGATGATGTGGATTTTGTTACGAGCCCCGAAGATATAAGGACCCATCTTTGGATTCCAATAACGGGTTTGGTGACCAAAATGGACGCCCGCTTCTAACATTTCGCGCATACTGACATTTGCCATTGCGATTTACTCCTGCTACTGAGACATATTAATGTGTAATGTCCCATGGGTTAGGCCTCCGCACATCCCAACTAATCACTCACTGGCTTTACGGCCAACAAGCACCCGATTAACTGTGTCGATGCGCGTGCGAATTTGCTAAGTGGCCTGCTCAACAGCGTAAAACCGGTCTTAGCGGCGCGCTTTATATCACATCTGCCCAACCTCCGCCACCGCACCGCCATGCAGACGCTAGGTCAACCTGTCTTTGTCGGCCGAATCGGCAGAGAGTCGGATTAAAAACATTTCTGGTATAGTGCCTGCCTGTTTTTTTGCCCCTTCCTGAAATGACGACCCTGCTTATGACCATTACCATCAAAAATGCCGACGATATAGAAAAAATGCGGGTTGCTGGCCGTCTGGCGGGTGAAGTCTTAGAAATGATCGGCCCCTATGTGCAGGCCGGGACTAGCACGGAAGAATTGGATAGGATTTGTCACCAATATATAGTGGAGGTGCAAAACGCTATTCCCGCACCTTTAAACTATCGCCACGCTAGCGGCGGCCCAGCGTTTCCAAAATCCATTTGCACGTCGGTCAATCATCAAATTTGTCACGGTATTCCCGGGCCTAAGCAGTTGAAAAACGGCGATATTATTAATATCGACATCACCGTCATCAAAGACGGTTTTCATGGCGACACCAGTAAAATGTTTTTTGTGGGTAAACCGTCTGTGCAAGCGGAACGTTTAGCTCGCGTGACGCGCGAAGCATTGTTATTGGGAATTGCTCAAGTCAAACCGGGGGCAACCTTAGGTGATATTGGTTTTGCCATTCAAACGCACGCAGAACAGCAACATTTTTCCATCGTTCGAGAATTTTGTGGTCACGGCATTGGCCGCATATTCCACGAAGAGCCTCAGGTTTTACATTACGGCAAACCCGGTACGGGACTCGCCTTGCAAGCTGGCATGACCTTCACCATTGAACCGATGGTGAATGCCGGTAAACGCCATATCAAATTGCTCGCAGATGAATGGACGGTGGTCACTAAAGATCACAGCCTTTCCGCGCAATGGGAACATACTATTTTAGTGACTGAAACTGGCGCAGAAATCCTCACTCGCCGCAGCGAAGAAACCGATCTGCAATGAAGACCGCCAAAGAATATCAACCGCTATTAAACGCGCAACTCGAACAATTAACGACGGCGCTCAGCAATGGCGAACCTATCGAAGCATTAGTCCACCTGCGCGCACAACAGCTCGATGAGGTATTAATTGCGCTCTGGCACAGCATTATCGGCAACACCGACAAACTGGCACTGATTGCAGTCGGTGGTTACGGCCGCAGCGAATTACATCCGCATTCTGATATTGATATTGCGATTTTGGTAGAACCCGATGAATTAATAAATTGGCAAACCGCGATCGAACAATATGTTACTCAATTATGGAATTTAGGTTTAGACATTGGCCACAGTGTGCGCACGCCCCAACAGTGCAGCGAAGAAGCCTCACGCGATGTGACGGTGTTAACTAATTTATTAGAGTCGCGTTTATTAATTGGCAATCAAACGCTCTACCAAAACATGCAACAGGCCACGAGCGAAAGTCATATTTGGTCGAAAGAAGAATTTTTTTTCGCTAAATTAAATGAACAGCAACAGCGCCATCAAAAATTCGGCGATACCGCTTACAAACTCGAACCCAATATCAAAGAAGGCCCGGGTGGTCTGCGCGACATTCAAACCATTGCGTGGGTAGCTAAACGCTATTTTGACGCCAACTCTTTACAAGCATTAACTGCTTTAGGCTTTTTAACTCAAACAGAACTGAATTCGCTATTACAAGGTCGTGAATTATTATGGCGTATTCGTTTTTTGTTGCACCGTCTTAGCAAACGTCGTGAAGATCGTTTATTAATGGATATGCAACGTCAGCTTGCCAATCAATTAGGCTATAGCGACAACAATAATAATCTGGCTGTTGAACAATTCATGCAGCACTACTTTCGAACCGTCACCGAATTAGCGCGTCTCAATGAAATGTTACTGCAGCTCTTGCAAGAAAAAATTGAATTTACTGATAAAAATAACAGCGTAATTCCTATTAACGAACGTTTTCAAACAGTCAACGGCTACTTAGAAGTCAGTAGCGCCGCCGTGTTTCGCGAAACACCGTCAGCTTTGCTCGAATTATTTTTATTGATGGAACAAAACCGGCAACTAAAAGGTGTCCGTGCCGCCAGTATTCGTTTGGTGCGAGAACATTTATATTTAATCGACGATGCTTTTCGCGAACAAGCGGAACATTGCGCATTATTCATGGCCATTTTAAAAGAGCCGCATGGCGTCAGCCACGAATTAAGTCGAATGAATCGTTACGGCGTGCTGGCTGCGTATCTGCCGGCCTTCTCACATATCACAGGCCGCATGCAATTCGATTTGTTTCACATTTACACCGTCGATGAACATACGCTCAATGTATTAAAAAATGCTCGCAGCTTTGCAATACCGCCTTCGCCAGAACATCATCCACAATTACAAACTATTTTCAAAACCTTGGATGCTCCTGAAGTTTTATATGTAGCCGCACTCTTTCATGATATTGCTAAAGGTCGTGGCGGTGATCATTCTGAATTAGGCGCAGATGACGCCAAAGAATTTTGCTTAAGACATGGCATTAGCAAAGACAATTCACGAATTGTGCAGTGGTTAGTTCGCAATCATTTATTAATGTCGATGACCGCGCAACGCAAAGACATTAGCGACCCTGATATCATTTTAGAATTTGCCGAAAAAGTGGGCGATCAACGTACCTTGAATTATCTGTATTTACTTACCGTTGCCGACATCACCGCAACCAACCCAGAACTTTGGACTAGCTGGCGTGATCGTTTATTAATGGAACTCTATTTACGCTCAAAGTATGTATTCCGACACGGCCAAGCCAAACCCATTGATATCGCCGAACGTGTGACTGAACGCCAAGATGGCGCAGCTGAGCTACTCGAAGCAATAGAAATACCCCGCTCAGCCTGCTTACGTGTGTGGAAAGAATTTGGCGATGATTATTTTCTACGTCACAATGCCGAAGAAATTGCTTGGCATACACGGGCTATTTTAGAAGCCAACCACGATCAATTACCTTTAGTACTCATCAATCCTCACGCGACCCGTGGCACTACGCCTATCTTTATTTACGCACAAGAAAATGATGGTTTTTTTGCTATCAGCACTTTAGTGTTGAGTCGCTTAGGTTTAAATATTGTTGATGCCCGCATTATTAGCTCGCGTAATGGTTACACCTTAGACACTTATATGGTTCTCGATAATGATAACCAACCGGTCAGAGATCAACATCGCATTCAAGAAATACAAAAAGCATTAAGTGCATCAATTAAAGATCCGCGCCAAACACCTAAAGCCATTCGCAAACCCTTATCGCGCCAATTACGTCAGTTTAATACCCCCACACGCATAACAACAGAACCCGCGCCAGAATTAGCGTATAGCTTGTTGGAAATTATTACCTTAGATCGCCCTGGTTTATTGGCATTAATCGGTCAAGCATTTTTGGATTGTAATATTCGCGTGCATAATGCCAAAATCAGTACCGTCGGTGAACGCGCAGAAAATATTTTTATTTTGAGCGATGCCACCAATCGCGCTATCCATGACACACCGGTATCAGCTCAACTGATTCAAACACTCCATCATCATATTGACGATATTCCAAAAACAGGTACCGCATGAGCGACGTTTTAAAATTAACTCAAACCCTTATGGAAATTGCTTCTGTGACGCCTATGGATCACGGCTGTCAAAACATTATGATCCAGCGTTTACGCGCACTCGGTTTTAACATTGAGTCACTGCGCTTTGGCAATGTAGAAAATTTTTGGGCGCGTTTAGGTAACAGCGGGCCACTGTTTGCATTTGCTGGACATACTGATGTGGTGCCCACCGGGCCTGAACAAGCATGGCAATCTGCACCTTTTAAACCTGAAGTCCGTGATGGCTATTTATATGGTCGTGGCGCTGCTGATATGAAAGGTAGTTTAGCCGCCATGATTGTTGCAACCGAACAATTTTTAAAAACAAAACCGCTTCTTAAAGGCTCGATTGGTTTTTTAATCACTGGCGATGAAGAAGGTGACGCCACTAATGGCACTGTCAAAGTAATTGAAACATTAAGTCAGCGCGGCGAAAAAATTGATTGGTGCTTAGTAGGCGAACCTTCTAGCAGTCAACAATTAGGCGACACCATTAAAAATGGCAGACGCGGTTCATTATCTGGCACGTTGCGCATCATTGGTCAACAAGGTCATATTGCATATCCACAATTAGCGGACAATCCTATTCATCGCGCGAGTGAGTTTTTACGCGTCATTTGCGTTCAAGAATGGGACAAAGGTAATCAATATTTTCCAGCCACCAGTTTTCAGATTTCTAATATCAATGCAGGTACTGGCGCTAACAATGTAATACCCGGGGAATTAACGCTATTATTTAATTTTCGTTTTTCTACCGAGACCACCGCAGAAAAATTAAAACAAACCGTTGTGGATTTATTAACTGAACAAGGTTTGCAATATAATTTGCAGTGGCATTTGTCTGGCCACCCTTTTTTAACGCCTGAAAAAGAATTAGTGGCCGCTACGCGTGCTGCGATTCAAGATATCCTCGGCATCGACACATTATTATCAACATCTGGCGGCACCTCAGATGGTCGCTTCATTGCACCCACGGGCGCACAAGTTATTGAATTAGGTCCAGTCAACGATACCATTCATAAAATTGATGAACGCACTTCAATTGCTGAACTCGAACAATTAACGCTGATTTATCAAAATATTTTGCAGCGCTTATTAAGCTAATATTTATTTAGAATCAACATTCGACTGACGATACAAAGCGGGCACGGCTTTTAATAATGCTTGCGTATATCCGCTACGAGGCTGTTCCAGCACTTGTTTTACTTCACCCTGCTCAATCAATTTACCTTGACGCATAACAACCACTCGATGCGCCATATACGACACTACCGACATATTGTGCGTAATTAATAAATAACTTAAACCATACTCGACTTGTAATTGTTGCAATAACACCAAGATTTGCGCTTGCACTGAAACATCTAGGGCGCTGGTAGGCTCATCTAAAATCAATAGCTCCGGCTTTACAATTAATGCACGCGCAATGGCAATACGTTGACGCTGTCCGCCTGAGAACTCATGAGGGTAACGATAAGCCGCATCTTGTGGTAATCCTACTTGATCTAAGACTGCGCGTACTTGCTGTTGCCATTGCGCCGGACGCTTAATGCGTAAAGCGGCACATTTCGCCAACAGCGTTTCAGCTACAATATCTTCTACTTGCAAACGCGGATTCATCGCTGAATAAGGATCTTGAAATACTATTTGCATCACATGCCGAGACTGTTGACGCTGTGCCCGCGACATAGTCTGTAAATTTTGACCCTTTAAAAATATCTCACCGCTACTAATCGGATATAACTGCAATAGCGCTTTCGCTAATGTAGTTTTACCACTGCCTGACTCACCCACTAGGGCCAAGGTTTCTTGTTTGTGTAACACCAAATCGACACCATCGACCGCTTTGACTACATCAACAACTTTTTTAAATAAACCTCGTCGAATCGGGAAATGCACTTTTATATCTTGCAGTCGCAATAATTCTGATGATTTATCAGAATTATTTTTGTGGCTATTTTGATTAAGTGGCAACAAGGAATGATCAACTAAAGAATAGCCTCGTTTATTAGCCGCAGGCAAAACTTCAAATAATCGCCGAGAATATTCATGCTGCGGCTGTGCAAAAAATGTTTTGCAATCCGCTTGCTCAACGATGCGCCCTGCTTTCATTACGGCAACATGATCCGCCATTTCGCCAACCAAACCTAAATCATGCGTAACAAACAACATGGCGGTGCCGGTTTGGCTTTGCAAATTTTTCAACAACGCTAAAATTTGTGCTTGCACAGTCACATCTAACGCGGTAGTAGGCTCATCGGCAATAATCAGAGCAGGCTTAGCGGCTAACACTAAAGCAATCATAACGCGCTGCCGCATACCACCGGATAATTGATGCGGATAACTTTCCCACACACGGGCAGGATCCGCTAATTCAACCGACGCTAAAATTGCTAAACCGGTAGCACGAATTGATTTTTTGGGGTGCGCCGACAAACTTAATACTTCATTGAATTGCTGCGCAACCGTCATGATCGGATTCAAAGCTGTCATGGGCTCTTGAAAGATCATACCGATTTTACGGCCACGAATTTTTTGCACATCTCGCGCGGGTGTGCGTAACAAATCATTACCTGACAATAAAATGCGGCCTTGCGAAATCGTTGCAGTGCGTGGCAGCAATTGCAAAATAGCCAGGGCAGTCACGGATTTTCCACTACCAGATTCGCCCACTAAGGCTAAGGTTTCACCTGGATTAATATTTAAACTGACTTCATCAACAACGACGCTGTTAGAAAAATGTACGCTTAACGCTTCAATACTTAATATCGACTGCGGCATATTACACTCGTCCACGACGCGTACGCGGATCTAAAGCGTCGCGTACTACATCAGCAAATAAATTCGCGCTGAGCACTAATCCCAGTATTGAAACAAAAGCCGCAGTTAATGACCACCAGACAACCGGCTCACGCGCCATTTCCAAGCGCGCACTATTAATCATATTGCCCCAACTGTAAGTACTAGGCTCAACGCCAATTTGAATATAAGACAACACCGCTTCTGCCAGCACTAAGCCACTAAAATCTAAAACTACCGCGATTAATACGATATGCATGACGTTCGGTAAAATATGTTTCAATAGAATTTTAAAATGAGCAACACCGCTAACACGTGCGGCAATCACATAATCCATTTCGCGCACTTTCAAGGTTTCAGCGCGCAACAATCGACACAAGCCCGTCCAGCTGGTTATACCTAAAATGAAACACAACGCCACTAAGCGCACATCAGCGCGTATTAATAAATTATCAAAACTCTCTGCATGGTTAGCCATATAGGTTTGCATGACTAATACCATTGAAGCAATCAACAGCACGCCAGGAATAGAATTCAATGTGGTATAAATAAACTGCACAAGATCATCTATCCATCCGCCAAAATAACCCGCCGCGATTCCGAACAGCAAAGAGATAGGCAGCATAATCAATGTAGTCACGGTGCCGATTACCAAACCCGTACGAATACTTTTAAGGCATTGGTATAATACATCTTCCCCTACTTGATCAGTGCCGAACACATGATATTGCGGAACGAAATTAACGACGACCGCAATCACTAAAAACAAAATTAACACTACATATAAAATTACATGCCAAGGAATATCGCTCTGGCTATTTAATATTTTTTTGATGTTATTATATTGCCAGCCACATAATTTATTAATACTCAAGATCGCAGCCAATAAAACACTCCAACATAACAATCCCCACAACACACCCAATACCGCCCGCTGCGTTATATCATTTTTATAGCGCGCGGGATCAGCAAGATGTTTACCTGCGTTCAATAAACGCGGGTAATCACGGATAACTTGACCCTTGTCATTTGACAGACTTTCTTTCGCAAAACTATAAATAGACAAAGGTGCTGAAAAGGTTTTTTCATCACTATGACGCAGCGGCGACAACACCACATCTAAGACACTGACAATATCTGCCGATGACTGAGTGTCGCTTTGGGTCGCACGGAAATGAATACAATCCAAGGTACCAATTAATAAATAGGCTAACAACAAAGTACCGCTGGCTAACGCGGTTTTACTTTGTAATACACGGCGAAACGATTCACGTAAATGACGTTTACCGCTGACGTAGACAGCCAGCACCGCCGTTACGCTTAATAAGAAAAACACTAACGCATCTGTTATTAAAATAACCATGTTTACACTCGTTTACTGCAAACGCACACGAGGATCAACCAAGGTGTAAGAAATATCGGTTAACAATAAGCCCATGACATATAAAACAGCGCCTAGAAATACCATGGAACGAACAATCGCAAAATCCTGCATTTGAATAGCGTCGATCGTATAACTGCCTAAACCTGGAATACCAAAAAATGATTCGATTAATAAACTACCCATAAACAATGTTGGCAAAATTACGACTACGCCTGTCAATATAGGAATCATGCCATTGGGCAAAATATGCGAAAACATGACTCGCCACGCAGGCAAACCTTTTGCAAACGCAGTGCGCACATAATCTTTGTCCATTTCTTCAATAAATAAAGTTCGGTACCACCGCACGCCGCCGCCAATGCCGCCAATCACACCCACTACCACCGGCAAAATAACAAAATTCCACGCTTGCAAACCGTCACCAAAACCCGAGACTGGCACTAGATGCAATACTTTAGCGAATATAAACTGACCGGCAATAATATAAAACAAACTCGAAATAGACATCAGCAACACACAAATAACCATGCCCCAATAATCTACATAACTTTGTCTAAAAAACACAAACAACAATGCCAAGGTTATGGTTACTGCCAAACCTAACAATAAAGTCGGGAGTGCGATTGCTAAACTAGGCCACATGCGCTGTCGAATATCATAAGCGATATCACGACCACTATCCGATCGACCAAAATCAAATACGAATAAAGGCAAGGCTTTTTGCGCGAAAATCGTTTGGCTTATTTTATTAAAACCAATCGCTTCAGTATTTAAAAACAATGGCAAATCATAACCCCGTTCGTGTTTCCAATTACTGATTTGTTCGGCAGTAATGCGCTTATCGCCTAAAAACACACGCGCCATATCATCCGGCGTGTTAACTACAAAAAACAATAAAAACGTCAGTAAATTCACTGTAATCAAAATAGGAATAGCGTAAAGTAAACGACGCAAAATGTAAGTCATCATAAAATCGCGCTCCGTTGCTGACGTTTATATAACCACACTACTGGTAATATAAATAAAATCAACGCTGCTAACAATAAACTTAAAGGCCAAATTCGTGCGCCGTTCCATTGCGTTCTTTTCTCTAGTCTCCGAGCTGCATCAATACGTTTATATTTGAGTGTGTTATTTGCCATGAGATTGGGTTTCACATTAGATAACCAATCATGATAAAGCACAAAACTTTTAGGATATAAACCAAAAACCCAGGGCGCGTCGCGCTGCACTAATGAATTCATCTGCGAAATAACGACGGCTCTTGCCGTATTGTCCGGCATAGATTTCATCTGTTCAAACAAACGATCAAACTGTGGGTTTTGATAATTCGCGGCATTTTCACCTTTGTGTAAGACTTTTGAGTGCGGCCCGTATAATAAAAAGAAAAAATTCTCTGGGTCAGGATAATCTGCATTCCAACCCCACATAAAAAACTGCGCGCTGCCTTTGTGCATTTTATCTTGGAAGCGATTGTAATCGGTATTACGAATAACCAAATCAATACCAATTTTTGCATATTGTTTACGTAGCCAACCCAGAAAAGCTTTTGCGTCAGGCCCAGATTGCAGCGTATCAAAATACAACAATAAAGCTTGTCCTGTTTTTGGATCTACGCCTTGCGCATATCCCGCTTTTTTCATTAATGTTTTTGCATACTCAATGGATTTTCGTTGCGGCACTAGCTCAGTTTTTTCGAAAGATGCGTTATCACTAGGCGCATCATAAACATACGGATTAATCCCCGCGATGCCTTCCTGATAACCAAACACACCGGGAGGAAGTGGGCTTTGGGCGGCGACGCCTCGGCCATTACGAAAAATGGAAATATATTCTTCCACATCAATCGCAATTGAAATAGCTTGGCGTAATAAACGTGCGCGTTCGCTGTAACCGCCGACAACTGGATCTAACATATTAAATCCAAAATAAATAATACTGCTTTCAACTGAAGTTGATAATTGAATATCTTGAGCACGCATTTCATCCGACAAGCCTGCTTCACCATTTTGAAAACTAATGGCTTGATCAAAACTATCGGACTTGATTCCCGAAGAATCAAAGTACCCTTGTAAAAATTTACTCCAGTACGGAATATTTTCTTTTTCCAAGGTAAAAATAGCTTGTTCAATAAAAGGCATAGGTTTACCCGCATCGGCTAACAAACCCAACGCTAGATCTTGTGCTTCACCTGCCGCTGGATAAATCTCTGCATGAAAGTGCGGATTTTTAACCAAACGCATCCGTTTATTGGGATTATTTTCCGCCAACATAAATGCGCCCGTTCCTACTGGATACCAGTCCAAATTAATATTGCGCTCATTCATGCCGGCTTGCGCGTATAACTTTTCCGCTTCCCACGGCATAGGCGCAAAAAAGCTCATCGCCAACCAATATTTAAATTGCGCGTAGACTCCTTTTATTCGAATCCGATAACGATACTTATCTAAGATCTCCACCCCCGCCATCGCCAATTGATGACGTTCAACCGTATCGTTAATTTGCAGAGCATGTTTTGCATATTCATCAAAGCCAACAATGTATTCACTCATTAGACCCGCAATCGGCGATTGCAAAGCAGGATCGGCTAAACGTTTAATTTGGTAAACATAATCTTCAGCCGTTAATTCGCGGGTTCCGTGTTGCGCAAAGTCATCTAAGGTATAAATATTCTTAATGGTTGCTGCATCTAATGCGTGATATAAAAAATTGCCTTGCGCATCACGCGCAAATGCGGGATGCGGCTGATAATAAATATTGGGCTGGATGTGAATTACATACTCGCTATAAGCGATGTCAGTACTCGTCATCGGCACTTCAAGATTACGTGAATTATAATAACGAATCTCGGGCAAATTAGTCGCGGTTAACGTGGTTAAACGATAAGGCCGCAATAAATAATGATACTGTAAAGGCGGTTCATAAATTTGTGCGATAAAGGTGTATTCATCAGCAGAGTAAGAACGCGCAGGATCCAAATGCTTAGGTTGTTCAGAAAAAGCACTATATAAAATAGACTGTTGGCTTTGTTCAATAGGATAAGGATTATTCCAAACCAATTTATTATTTTCATTAGCTTGATCACAGGCAACCACACATAACAATAAGCTCAGCGCTAGCAGCAACGGGACGCGATCCAACATGTTATGTAGAGGGCGATAGCCTTGCACAAGAACCTCTTCTGGTTTGTATCCGTAAGCGAACAAGCTTATCATTATGCCCACTTTATCTTTCTAAATCACAATGCATTATTAAGGAGTTACCATGGGTTTTCTGTCCGGCAAACGCGCCCTGATTGTTGGCGTGGCAAGTGATAAGTCCATTGCCTGGGGTCTTGCTCAAGCGATGCACCGCGAAGGTGCTGAGCTGGCCTTTACTTACCAAGGTGATCGTCTTAAAGATCGCGTTTACAAATTTGCCGAAGAAGTGGGCTCAACGTTAGTCGCTCCTTGCAATGTTGAAAGCGATGAGGAAATTGCCGGCGTATTTGAATACTTAGGCAAACATTGGGACGCTTTGGATATCCTTGTGCACTCTGTTGCCTTCGCTCCACAAGATCAAGTCCGTGGTGATTTTTTGGATTCTATTACTCGTGAAGGCTTCCGTATTTCTCATGACATCAGCGTGTATAGCTTGGCAGCACTCGCTAAAGCAGCAAAACCCTTGCTGGAAAAAAGCGCCGCACCCGCAGTATTAACTCTGACCTATTTAGGCGCGGAACGCGCCATTCCAAATTACAATACCATGGGTGTTGCTAAAGCGGCGTTGGAAGCAACAATGCGTTATATGGCACCTTCCTTAGGTAAATTTGGTGGCCGCGTTAACGCTATTTCTGCAGGACCCATTAAAACATTGGCGGCTTCTGGGATTGGTGGGTTTCGGAAGATTTTAGATCATGTTGCAGACACTAGCCCCTTAGGCCGTAACGTGACGCAAGAAGATGTTGGCAATGTCGGCGCTTTTTTATGTTCGGATTTAGCGGCGGGTGTCACCGGGCAAGTTATTTATGTCGATGGTGGTTACAACATTACCGGCATGAATTTACCGGAAGCGCCCAGTAAAGACAGCAAAGAAGCATAAGCCTATTTAATTACGTCCAAAAAAAAGCGCTGGTAATACAGCGCTTTTTTTATGCTTCATTGATATTATTTAAAAAATATTAACTGGTAGGCTCGCCTCGTGCACGCTCAGAAATTGTCACATCAGCATCCGCTTTTAATGCATCTAGTAATGCTTTAAATGCTAACTCACCTTCGGCCTGCGCTAAACGCTCGCGTAATTGCTTAGCTTCGCCCACATTCATCGTCGCTAAATCAGCATAATTAACAGCGTGTAGCACTAATACATATTCGCCATGCTCACCCGCGCGCAACACATTATTAACAGTAGGTTCTTTATTCGCGAGTTGTGCAGCGCTATGAAAGGCTACTTGTTTTACCGCTGCAGGTACATCAGTCGTTTCCCGCCGTACTGCATTACGCGTTTCCAGTTTTGCCGCATTGTTTTTCGCAACCACAGCAAGCGCATTGCCAGCTTGTAACTCTTTAACGGCCGTTGCCGCTACCTGCTTAGCTTTTGCCCACGCTAAGTCTTGTTTAAGCTGAGCAAACACTTTTGATTTTGCTTCTTGCAAACTTTCAACTCGACTAGGGTTGTATTGCTTAACGCGTAAAACCAACACACGGCCATCGGGTAATTCTATAACTTCCGAATTTTCGCCGCCCGTTAATACACGGTCTGTAAAAATGCTCGCACGTACTACTGGATACTGAGCAACAGCAGCACCCATATCGCGAGTAACATCAGAAACTTCTTGCAAAGGTGCGTCTAATGCTTCGGCGACTGGCGCCAACGAATCAGGAGTTTCATAACTTACCGTGCGCAAAATATTCAAACGATCGTAAAACAGTGTTTCTGCTTGTTGTTGGCGTAATTGCGCGGCTAATTCATCACGTACTGATTCGTAAGGAGTTTTTTCTCCACCACTAACTGCATCCAACCGCACGATATGAAAACCAAATTGAGTGCGGATGACGTCGCTAATATCGCCGGCTTTTGCTAAGCCATACACAGCGTCTTCAAAAGGTTTAACCATTGCGCCTTTGCGTACTATGCCTAAAGCACCGCCATTAACCGCTGAACCTGGATCCATGGATTTTTCTTTGGCTAATGCAGCAAAATCAGCGCCCGATTTTAAAGAAGCCGCCAGCGCATCAATTTCAGCGCGTTTTGCCGCTACTGCAACTTCATCTGCATCAGCAGGTACTTGGATAAGAATATGGCTCGCTTGACGTTCGCTTTCGCTAACATAATTACCTGCCGCAACGGCTGCATCATACGTTGCTCGCACTTCTTGCTCAGTGACCGCCGCTGTTTGCGCAAAACTGGCTTTATCCAATTCAATATATTGCACACTTGCTGTTTCGGTAGTTATGAATTTATTTTTATTTTTTTCGTAATAACTTTGTACATCGTTTTCACTGGGATTAATGCCCGTTAAAAAACGTTCTACTGGAAAATGGAGATAAGAAAAATCGCGCGTCTGATATTGCAAACGTACTATCTCTTTCAATTTCGCTTCCGCAACAAAACTGGTGTCAACAATGCCGCGGCTGAGTTGATTCATGCGAATGTTATTAGCAACGCTTTCTTCAAATTGTTTAACTGTTAAACCTTGGCTAACTGCAAACGATTCGAAGAGTGCACGACTAAACGCATTCTCCATTCTAAACTGAGGATCATTAACAATGCTTTGCGCTAATTCCGTTGCACCTACTCGAAAACCAGCGCGCGTTACCACATCTTCTAAAACAGCACGATTAACGAATTGATCAATTACACTTTCACGCAATTTAGGTTCAATGCCTTCGGGCAATTGATCGTTCAACATTTGCATCAAACGCGAACGCTCACTGTTTAATGTTTGCTCAAAAACGGCTTGGCTGATTTTTTTATCTGCTACTTGTACAGCAACATCTTCAGGCGAATTACCTAAATACTCAGAAACGCCCCAGAGCGTAAAAGGAATCGCGATCAAAATCACGATTACCCATGCAAACAACCCCTTCACTCGATCATGAATTGCCAACAACATAATTTTTCTCGCTTATATGTCATCCCATGAAACATTTGTATCATGACAAGACAAAATTAATATGAATGTTCACCAACGTTAAGGCGGGGTATATAAAGCACCCAACTGAAACGGCAGCGCATTTTAACGTAAGCTGAAATTGAATGTGCAATAAAAAAGCGCCCTTGCGAGGCGCTTATCTATCAATAGGTGGCGGAGTGGACGGGACTTGAACCCGCGACCCCCGGCGTGACAGGCCGGTATTCTAACCAGCTGAACTACCACTCCGCAATTTGGTGGGTGCTGTAGGGCTCGAACCTACGACCCTCGCCTTGTAAGGGCGATGCTCTACCAGCTGAGCTAAGCACCCTACCCACTTTCAAGCCATCACTGAACAAATTTAAACTTTAAACCCGCCCAGCGAAGGCGCGCTAGTTTACGGCATCCTTCAAGCCTTTGCCAGCTTTGAAACTTGGAATATTTGCAGCGGCAATATTCAAGGCTTCACCAGTACGCGGATTACGACCAGTACGTGCTTCGCGTGTACGCATCAAGAATGTACCAAAGCCAGTGATGGCAACTTGATCGCCTGCTTTTAAAGCATTGGTTACTACGGTCAACATTGCTTCAACCGCTTTGCTTGCATCAGTTTTTGAGATGCTCGCAGCTTCTGCAACTGCATCAATAAATTCGGTCTTTTTCATTACGATATAATCCTTATCGGGTGTTAATGTTAACCAACTGCTGTTATTCACATCTCACAAAATTATTGCGCACGATACAAAGAAATTTCTTATAAAAAAATTTTCTAACAGTATCTACATTTAGTTCAGATGCGTTCGCAGCTCCAAAACTACCAAAGCCCTGTGTTCAGTTTCGTAACTGTCGCATTCCTTGCGAATTATAAATACGTGGGAAGTTTACACTATGTAACAGGCTAAACGTCAACAGAGTCTCGCTATTTGGCGGGACTCTTTTTACGTTTAATGAGGCAATACTATTTGCTCTTTTGTTTGATCTGTGTCTGGTTTAACACTTTCAACATTTTTCTGCCCTTCGTCTAAAGGCATTGGTTTACGAATAAGTGCAAGTTCTAACACTTCGTCAATCCAACGCACCGGACGAATTTCTAATTTAGAAGTTATGTTTTTAGGAATCTCGCTTAAATCTTTTTTATTTTCTTCCGGAATTAAAACGGTTTGTATGCCACCACGCAAAGCAGCCAATAATTTTTCTTTCAATCCACCGATCGGCAATACTTCACCACGTAAGGTAATTTCGCCGGTCATAGCTACATCAGCGCGCACCGGAATACCGGTTAACGCTGACACAATGGTGGTACACATGCCGATACCTGCACTCGGACCATCTTTAGGTGTTGCGCCTTCGGGAACGTGCACGTGAATATCGCGCTTTTCATAAAAGTCTGCACTAATACCTAAACTCGCAGCGCGTGAACGTACAACGGTCATAGCCGCAGTAATCGATTCCTGCATGACTTCGCCCAACTGTCCTGTATAAGTAGTTTTACCTTTACCTGGAACAACTGCGGCTTCAATAGTTAATAATTCACCACCCACTTCGGTCCACGCTAAACCGGTAACTTGGCCAATACGATCTTCTTCTTCAGCCTTACCATAACGAAAACGTTGTACGCCTAAATATTTTTCTAACGAAGCTGGCGTTATATTAACTGCGGTTTCTTTTTGTTTTTGTAACAATTGCTTAATGACTTTGCGACAGATTTTAGAAATTTCGCGTTCCAGATTGCGCACACCTGCTTCACGTGTGTAATAACGAATCACATCCAGCAAAGCCGCATCGGAAATAGTAAGCTCATTCGCTTTAACACCATTATTTTTTATCTGCTTAGGCACCAGATATTTTTTAGCGATATTAAGCTTTTCATCTTCGGTATAACCCGGAATGCGAATAACTTCCATGCGATCCAATAAAGGACCGGGGATATTCATGCTATTAGACGTTGCCACAAACATAACATCGGATAAATCGATATCGACTTCCATGTAATGATCGCTGAAAGTATTGTTTTGTTCGGGATCTAACACTTCTAATAAAGCAGAAGATGGATCACCGCGAAAATCCATCGCCATCTTGTCGATCTCATCCAACAAGAACAAAGGATTACGCGTGCCAATTTTTGCTAAATTTTGCACAATCTTGCCGGGCATAGAACCAATATATGTACGGCGATGACCACGAATTTCAGCTTCATCACGCACACCACCTAAAGACATACGCACAAACTTGCGATTAGTTGCGCGCGCAATAGATCGCCCTAAAGAAGTTTTACCTACGCCAGGCGGACCTACTAAACATAAGATAGGGCCTTTTAATTTGCGCACACGTTGAGTGACTGCGAGATATTCCAAAATACGTTCTTTAACTTTTTCCAAACCAAAATGATCTTCTTCTAACACATCATTAGCGGCATTAATTTCAAGTCGAATTTTGCTGCGTTTACGCCAAGGAATGCTTAACATCCAATCAATATAATTACGCACCACCGTCGCTTCGGCAGACATAGGCGACATCATTTTAAGTTTGTTTAATTCAGTTTGTGCTTTGGCTTTGGCTTCTTTCGGCATGCCCGCGCTTTCAATTTTTTGCGTTAAATCTTCAATCTCATTTACTTCTTCATTAAGATCGCCTAACTCTTTTTGAATCGCTTTTAATTGTTCATTAAGATAATACTCGCGCTGGCTTTTTTCCATTTGCTGCTTAACACGGCCACGAATACGTTTTTCAATTTGCAAGATATCTAACTCGCCTTCGATCAAGCTCATTAAATGCTCAATACGTGCGCGCGGATCCGCAATTTCCAAAATGTGTTGTTTTTCTTCGATCTTGAGCGCCATATGCGCAGCGATGGTATCCGCCAACCGCGAAGCTTCATCAATACCCGCAAGCGACGTTAAAATTTCGGGCGGAACATTTTTATTCAATTTCACGTATTGCTCAAATAAACTCATAATCGAACGCGTGAGCACTTCTAATTCACGTTCATCTAGAGTATCGCTTTCAGGTAAAGCTTCTACTTTAGCCGCAAAAAACTGGCCCTCTTCCACAAGATCGGTAATTTCAGCACGCTCAGTACCTTCCACTAATACTTTAGTGGTGCCTCCAGGTAATTTAAGCAATTGCAAAATTGTTGCTAAAGTACCTACGCGATAAACATCATCTTTACCGGGATCATCAACATCCGCACTCTTTTGTGCGACTAATAAAATTTTCTTATTAGCGGCCATCGCCACATCCAACGCTTCAATGGATTTCTCGCGACCCACTAATAAAGGAATAACCATGTGCGGATACACGACCACATCACGCAAGGGCAGCAAAGGAATGTAATTATCGCGTCGTGTTGTCATAAATGCCTCTGTTCAATCCATCACGCCAACGACGTGATTAGATGTGATATGGGGGACGACTGCGTGCTTTTCAAGCACGCAGCGCATTATTCGGCGGAAGCGGCTTTCTTATATTCAACGCCGCCTTCATACAAGATATAAGGTTTAGCGTCGCCCTTAATAACGGCCTCATCAATTACCACTTTAGAGACATTTTCTAAAGAAGGGAGTTCATACATAATATCGAGCAATACATTTTCTAAAATTGTACGCAGACCACGTGCGCCGGTTTTACGATCCATGGCCTTACGCGCCACGGCATATAAAGCTTCTTCACGAAATTCTAGACTGCAATCTTCCATATCAAAGAGTTTTTGATATTGTTTAACGATAGCATTTTTAGGTTCTAACAAAATTTGCACTAGCGCTTCTTCACTCAACTCAGTCAAAGTCGCAACTACGGGTAAACGTCCGACAAATTCAGGAATCAAACCATATTTAATTAAATCTTCTGGTTCCACCGTGTGCAAAATATCGCCCACATTCCGTTTATTGTCTTTGCTTTTTACTTCCGCAGAAAAACCAATACCGCCCTTTTCGGAGCGATCTAAAATAACTTTATCTAATCCCGCAAAAGCTCCACCACAAATAAATAAAATATTCGACGTGTCTACTTGTAAAAATTCTTGTTGCGGATGCTTACGTCCGCCTTGCGGTGGTACCGATGCAACAGTGCCTTCGATTAATTTCAGCAAAGCTTGTTGGACGCCTTCGCCAGAAACATCCCGCGTGATTGAGGGATTGTCAGACTTACGTGAAATCTTGTCGATTTCATCGATGTAAACAATACCGGTCTGGGCTTTTTCTACATCGTAATCGCATTTTTGTAATAATTTTTGAATAATATTTTCAACGTCTTCGCCCACATAACCCGCTTCAGTTAATGTGGTGGCATCCGCGATTGTAAATGGCACGTTTAATAAACGCGCTAAGGTTTCAGCTAACAACGTTTTGCCGGAACCAGTAGGTCCAATAAGCAAAATATTGCTTTTGGCTAGCTCAATAGTGTCACGCTGATTACGTGTTTCTAAACGTTTGTAATGGTTATATACCGCAACGGCCAAAACTTTTTTTGCACGCTCTTGGCCAATGACGTATTCATCAAGAATTTCACGAATTTCGACAGGTTTGGGCAAACTAGCGCCACTTAAAGTACCTTGTTCTTGTAATTCTTCGCGAACAATATCGTTGCACAGATCTACACATTCATCACAAATAAAGACCGACGGCCCCGCAATTAATTTGCGGACTTCGTGTTGGCTTTTGCCGCAGAAAGAGCAATACAACAATTTGCTATTATCGTGGGTATTGCGTGTGTCATCGGTCATTTTGCATTCTCGTACGCAGTAAAGTCTGTTCCGATTGTTGAGCTAACAGCCTGCACTGTCAACAAAACACGCTAGAAAACTATAAATTGAGCAGAAATTAACCAGCCAACTTATGCGGTCTTTTCCGTAAGCAATGATTCGCGATGCGTTAGCATTTTATCAATCAAACCATAACTCACGGCTTCTTCGGTGTTCATGAAGTTATCGCGCTCAGTGTCATGTCTAATCTTATCGACCGGTTGACCTGTATGATTAGCCATAATTTGATTTAAACGTTCGCGAGTTTTGAGGATTTCACGCGCATGAATATCGATATCGGTCGCTTGACCTTGATAACCACCCAAAGGTTGATGAATCATCATGCGGGAATTAGGCAATGCAAAACGTTTACCTTTAGCGCCACCGGTTAGCAAAAATGCGCCCATACTGGCCGCCATACCAATACATAAAGTACTAATATCCGGTTTAATAAATTGCATAGTGTCGTAAATAGACATACCAGCGCTGACTGAGCCCCCAGGTGAATTAATATACAAGGCAATGTCTTTGTCTGGATTTTCAGATTCTAAAAACAACATCTGAGCAACTACCAGATTGGCCATATAGTCTTCCACTGGACCAACTAAAAAAATCACGCGTTCTTTGAGCAATCGCGAATAAATATCGTAAGCCCGTTCACCGCGTGCGCTTTGTTCTACCACCATCGGTACTAAACCAACGTTCTGTTCTGGCATCCACACTTTGCTCATAAGCATTAAACTCCGTTAGGCCCGCAGGCGCTATTATTTGCTAGCTTGGTTGGCTTTCGTAAGGGCATCAAAGTCCATCGCTTTTTCACTGACTTTCGCTTGCGCCAAAATCCATTCCACTACAGTGGCCTCTAAAACACCGGCCTCGATACTTTGCAGTAAACGCGGATTGTTATAGTAATACTGCACTATTTGTTCCGGTTGACCATAATTCGCGGCTAATAATTCAACTTCTGCGCGTACTTTAGCAGGGTCAGACTTTAAATCATGCTGCTTTACTACTTCAGCAATAATCAAGCCCAATAACACCCGACGCGTTGCTTCTTCTTGATAAGGCTCGCGGGGCAACTGATTTGCTTGTAAGTCTTTAATGCCCATGCGCGAAAGTGATTGTTCTTGCAAATATTGGATCTCTTGATCAACCATGACTGCCGGGACATCAAACGTATGAATTTCGGCTAAGCCATTCATGACTTGTTTTTTAATGAAGGCTTCCCGATTTTGTTTAAGCTCACGCTCCATATGTTCGCGCAAATCTTGTTGTAGTTTTTCTACACCACCTTCTTCAATACCGAATGATTTCACAAATTCTGCATTCACTTCAGGCAAGCGCTGCTCGCTTACTTCATAAACTTTTACTTTGAAAACAGCTTTTTTACCTTGTAGCTCAACATTCGCATAATCTTTCGGGAAAGTAACTTTCACTTCGCGCTCATCGCCGGCTTTTAAGCCTTTTAATTGTTCTTCAAAGCCTTCGATTAAACGACCACTACCAATTTGCATTGGCACTTTTTCGCCTTTACCGCCATCAAATAATTCACCATCAATGCTGCCTTCAAAATCAATTAAAACTTGATCGTCTTGTTGTGAAGCGCGTGTCACTACTTCAAACGTGGCGCGCTGTTTACGCAAATTATCGAGTAATTTATCAATATCAACGGCTTGAATATCTACAAGCGGTTTTTCAACTTTAAGTTTTTTGAAATCGCCCAATTTTACGTCGGGGTAAATTTCAAACACGGCTGTATATTTAACATCTTGGCCGGGTATTAAGGGCTCTGGTTGAATTTGCGGTCTACCTGCAGGCCGCAATTTCTCGCTAGCAACCGCTTGGCCGTAACTACGCTCAATCATGTCCGACAATACTTCTTGTTGAATGCCAGCGCCGTAACGTTGTTGCACCACTTTCAAAGGCACTTTGCCAGCCCGAAAACCATCCACCCGCGCACTTTTAGCGGCGGATTGTAATTTCGCATCGTAGGCTTGTTGATATTGCTGCGCCGGCAATTGCACCGTCAATTTACGTTCTAAACCTTTACTAGTTTCCACCCGAGTTTGCATCTAACACCTCAACAATGAACCGATTACCCATCGGTCTGAACTGAGACGGCCGACGCCATCTCTTTAATTTAACTAAAAAAATCCGCCCCTACAGACGGATAAAATACACCATGGTGCGAAAGGAGAGACTCGAACTCTCACCCCTTACGGGACTGGAACCTAAATCCAGCGCGTCTACCAATTCCGCCACTATCGCGACACCGGGGCGCATTTTACAACATTCTGCGGCTTTAAACGTAACGACGTACATATAGAAATACAGATAAGAAAAATATCCATTCATGAATAAATCCTTATCAAAATAGCGGGTATGTAAAACAAAGATAGCCAGACGCCGCAGCTGCTGCGACGCCTGATATTCATTACAAGGAATGAGAATTTGGTGGGCTGTGTGGGACTCGAACCTACAACCAATTGATTAAGAGTCAACTGCTCTACCAATTGAGCTAACAGCCCGGAAAAATGGGGTGAACGATGGGGCTCGAACCCACGACCACCGGAATCACAATCCGGGGCTCTACCAACTGAGCTACGCTCACCACTGCAGATAGGCGCGCATTCTAACGTCTCTTTGGGTTGCTGGCGAGTCTTGTACAAACGTAATTAAAATCTGGTAGCGCAATTATATAAGAACCAAGTATTCGGACTATTTTTAAAGCGCTCTCTTCTAAACCTAATATTGATAGATTTTGCGACACACTATTTGAATATTGGGCAACCAAGATGGTGCGCCCGGCAGGACTCGAACCTGCTACCCTCGGCTTAGAAGGCCGATGCTCTATCCAGATGAGCTACGGGCGCGCACAGGAATTGTACCCAGATTGCGCTGATACGTAATGATTCGACGAATGAATATTGATGATGAAGAAAAGTGGTCGGGGCAGAGGGATTCGAACCCACGACCCTCTGCTCCCAAAGCAGATGCGCTACCAGGCTGCGCTATACCCCGACAAGATACCGTCTATACCGAATTACAGTAGTGACGCCAGCGGCGGCGATCATACGCAGCAGTCGCGAACAGGTCAAACCGTATCTACATTAATTCATCGTCAAATTTATACTTTCATAAGTCCATAGGTTGTCGCTAGCCAAAGCCCCATGCGACAATCGCGCCCGCTCGCGATCATTGACCTTTTGGAAAGCACATGTCTACTCACGTACTTGCGAATATTATTGATGGTAAAAAAGTCGCTACTGAAATACGACAAGACATTCGCAGTGCCGTAGAAACGCATATACAACTAGGTCGGCGGCGTCCCGGTTTAGCGGTGGTATTGTTAGGTAATGATGCGGCTTCGCAAGTCTATGTCAGCCACAAAAAACGCGCCTGCGAAGAAGTCGGCGTGGTTTCCAAAAGCTTTGATTTACCTAGCGATACTAGCGAGCAAACGTTGCTCGCGTTAATTGATGAATTGAATAACGATACGCACATCGATGGTATTTTGGTGCAGCTGCCTTTGCCTGCGCATATTAACGCCCATCTCGTGACCGAACGCATTTTGCCCAGCAAAGATGTAGATGGTTTTCATCCTTATAATATAGGTCGTTTAGTCCAACGCATTCCTGCCTTACGCCCCTGCACACCTTACGGCATTATGTTATTGCTAGAAAAAACCGGCGTTAAACTCGCCGGCAAAGAAGCATTAGTCGTGGGTGCATCGAATATTGTGGGTAGACCCATGGCATTAGAATTATTACTGGCGGGTGTAACCGTCACCATCGCTCATCGCTTTACTGAAGATCTCGCGACTAAAGTCGCACGCGCCGATATTGTAGTGGCCGCTGTTGGTAAACCCGACTTAGTGAAAGGCGATTGGATAAAACCAGGCGCGATTGTGATTGATGTGGGCGTTAATCGTTTAGCAGATGGGCGTTTAGTGGGTGATGTGGAATATGCGCGCGCCATTCAACGCGCGGCTTGGATCACGCCCGTACCCGGCGGTGTGGGTCCGATGACAGTAACCTGTTTATTAAAAAACACTTTGCAAGCGTATGAACAAAATCAAAAAAACAAATAATAGCTAACCGCGTCGCCAACGCGTCAGCTGTGCGTCATCTTCTAAAATAATGCCTGCTGCCACTAATTGACCTCTCAATCGATCTGCTTCTGCCCAGTTTTTAGCAACGCGCGCAGCATTACGCTGTGCAATTAAATCATTTATAAGCTCATCACTTAAAGAATGGATCGCATTAACAGAGCCCACCCGCAAATAATCATCGGGCATTTGTTGTGCAATACCTAAATATTTTGCCAATTCAATTAACAAACCCGCTGCTTGCCCAACCCGTGCATCATTCATTTCGCGCAATTTATTAATTTCACGCGCAACATCAAACAATACGGCGATCGCTAGAGGCGTATTAAAGTCATCATCCATCGCTTCAATAAAACGTTGTCGATATTCAACGCCGAAATTATTGGCGGGTTCTGCGACCACATCGCGCAAAGCCGTGTACAAACGGGTTAATGCCGCACGTGCATTATCTAATTGTTCTTCACCGTAATTCAGCGCGCTGCGATAATGGCTATTCAAAATAAAAAAGCGTACTTCTTCACCTTGATAGTGTTTTAATACTTCGCGAATTGTAAAAAAATTATTTAATGACTTCGACATCTTTTCTTCATTGACGCGCACAAAACCGTTATGCAGCCAATAATTCACATATTTATGGCCATTACATGCTTCACTTTGCGCGATTTCATTTTCATGATGTGGAAATTGCAAATCTTGCCCGCCGCCATGAATGTCAAAATGTCCGCCTAATATTTCCCGCGACATCGCTGAGCATTCTATATGCCAACCAGGCCGTCCAGCTCCCCACGGCGATGGCCAAGAAGGCTCGCCAGGTTTAGCGCTTTTCCATAAAACGAAATCTAAAGGATTCCGTTTTTGTTCTTCAATTTCGACGCGCGCGCCCGCTTGTAATTCATCTAATTTTTTACCGGATAACTTGCCATAACCCGCGAATGAATTAACTGCATAATAAACATCACCATTCTGCGCTGGATAAGCATGTCCTTTTGCAATGAGGGTTTGTACCATATCGACAATGCCCGACAAATGTTCGGTCGCTTTCGGCTCATGATTAGGCCGTAATACACCTAAAGCATCTGCGTCTTCATACATGGCATCAATAAAGCGCGTGGTTAGCGTTTGCATGGTTTCGTTATTTTCTTGTGCACGCTTAATAATTTTGTCATCAATGTCAGTAATATTACGCACATACGTAACATCATAACCCTGCGCTTGCAGATAACGATAAATCGCATCAAACACTACCATTACCCGTGCATGGCCAATATGACAGTAGTCGTATACGGTCATTCCACAGACATACATCCGAATTTTACCCGGCTCAATGGGGATAAAAACTTCTTTGCGTTTCGTGAGACTGTTGTGAACGGTCAGCATAATGAGTACCTAGAGCTAGCAAAGCTGAAATAATAGGCATAAGAATTCATGGCGGGCCGCGATAATAACTGAAAAAGCCAGTATGGCCTAGAGCCGGCCCCACGCTTCCGGTATAATTACGCCCCAATCTCGTGAACTTTGCGCAATGCGCAACAACACATCTTTTCATTATTTTGCTGAGGTCAGTATGCGTAAATTATTAATGATTATTGCTTACGTTTGCTTAAATTGCGCTTATGCGCAAGCAGCGGAGCCATCAAGCAATTTGCCACAAGTGGTTTTCCATACCAACAAAGGTGATATTCGAATTGAATTATTCGCGGAACAAGCGCCTGTTAGTGTTAAAAACTTTTTACAATACGTTGACGATGGCTTTTATAAAGACACCGTTTTTCATCGTGTGATTCCTGGATTTGTTATTCAAGGCGGCGGGTTTAATACCCAGTATCAACAAAAACCCACGCGCGCCCCTATTGTCAATGAAGCGGATAATGGCCTGAAAAATAATCGCGGCACTTTATCAATGGCGCGATCAGGCAATCCGCATTCTGCTACTTCGCAATTTTTTATTAGCTTACAAGACAATGCTGCACTCGATTACACCGCGAAAAACTCTCAAGGCTGGGGTTATGCGGTATTTGGCCGAGTAGTCAGCGGCTTAGAGGTTGTTGATGCTATTGCTGCAATACCGACTACAAATATCAACGCAATGATGCGCGATGTGCCCAGCGAAGCGATTGTTGTAACGCATGCAGAGCGCGTAAGCGATACCACTAAAAAGAAAAACACTAAAGCCGCGCCCACTACAACAGCTCCGGTCGAAAAAAACATTCCCACGCAAATTCCATAATCCATCATTATTAGAGAGAAAATAAACAATGGTTACTTTTCATACCAATCATGGCGCAATCAAAATTGAATTATTTACCGAACAAGCACCTGAAACTTGCGCTAATTTTATTAATTACGTGCGCAATGGCTTTTATGAAAATACATTATTTCATCGCGTCATTCCCAATTTCATGATTCAAGGCGGCGGTTTTGCGCCAGGCATGAAACAAAAACCCACGCAGACGTCCGTGCGCAACGAAGCTGATAATGGCATCGAAAATGAAATAGGCACCTTAGCAATGGCGCGCACTTCCGATCCGCATTCGGCCACTGCACAATTTTTTATTAATGTTAAAAGCAATGACTTCTTAAATTACAAAGCATCAACACCACAAGGCTGGGGTTATTGCGTCTTCGCCAAAGTGATTGAAGGCATGGATGTAGTCAACAAAATAGTCAAAGTTCCTACGGCCCAAAAAAATGGGCATGGCGACGTACCTGTTGACGACGTTATTATCGAACGCGTTGAATACTCGGAAGCATAAGTTAGCAAATACCCTTTCTTAATGACCGCCACTTATTTTATTTCTGATTTACATTTAGACCCAACGCGCCCAGACATCTTGGCGCGTTTTGGGCAATTCCTGAACAACATTCGTCACGATGCAAACGGTTTATATATTCTTGGCGATTTTGTCGAATATTGGATTGGCGATGATGACACTGAACATGGTTTAGATGTTAGCTTCGAAGAATTAAAACAATTTGCCGGCAAGGTTCCAACTTATTTAATGCATGGCAACCGAGATTTTCTGATAGGCCAAGATTTTGTCACACGCTATCAACTTACTTTATTGCCTGATCCCACTATCATTAATTTATACGGACAAAATACTTTATTGATGCACGGCGATCTTTTATGCACCGACGATATCAAATACCAAGAATTTCGAAAAATGGTGCGCAACCCCAATTGGCAAACTGAAGTTCTCAATAAAAGCTTAGCCGAGCGACGTGCGCTAGTTGAACAATTACGCGCCATCAGCAAAAAAGAAACTAGCGGAAAAGCTGAAGACATTATGGACGTGAATAATGCAGCCGTTACAAACGCGCTAATCCAACATAACACAGCGCAACTTATTCATGGTCACACGCACCGCGCCAAAATACATAACATGAATTTGCCTAATATGACGGCGACGCGGATTGTATTGCCTGATTGGTATACTAGCGGTGGTTATTTGCGCGTTGATGCCAGCAATGGCGCTGTGCTGCATAGCCTATAAATCAAGACAAGGCATTAAGCCTTTGAATTTCTTGTTCACTAAAACCGGCTAAACGCCGCGCACGGTCATTAAAAGGACCACGTAAAGAACCGCGCATATACTCTTGAATCAAATCAAAAAATACCGTTTCCGGATTTAAATTGCGCTGCTCGCAACAATAAACAAACCAACGACTGCCAATTTCCACATGACGAATTTCTTCTGTATAAATCAAACTTAATACTGCCGCAGCCTGGGGGTCACCCGCACGTTCACAGTCAGCAATCATTTTAGGCGTCACATCTAAACCCCGCGCTTCCATTACTCGCGGCACCAATGCCATGCGTACTAACACATCGTGATCCGTTCTGAGAGTCATATCCCACAAGCCATCATGCCCAGGAAAATCACCATACTGTGCAGAATATTTTTCCAAATAAACACACACCGCACGAAAATGTTTTACTTCTTCTGATGCAACGCTTAACCAATCACCATAATAATCATCGGGCATGTCACGAAATCTATAGGCCGCATCTAATGCCAAATTAATCGCATTAAATTCTATATGCGCAATCGCATGCATAAACACGATACGACCTTGCTCCGTAAAAATAGAGCGTTTAGTTAATTCGCGCGGATGCACTAATGAAGGCTTTAAAGGACGCCCCACTTTTTCTAAACGTTGTGGATGGCTATTCGCAGCCCGCGACAATAAACCAGCGTGCCACGCTAAAACAATTTCATCCGTCATCTGACACTTTTTAAACGGATCCGTGCACAATAAAGCATTTTCTAATTGATCATATAAAACATTATTCATACATCAACATCGCTACGACGAAATAAAGTCCTTGTTTGCAATACTTTGCCGGCCAAATGATAATTTAAAACGTAGCGCATTAAGCGCTTCATTTCTTGCAGGCAATTAATATCATTGTAATCATCTTCTAATAATGCTTTAACACTACGACCACTAATTTGCGGGAGCATTGAAAGTTTTGTGTCACCGCTAAAAGACATATCTATCAAACCGCGTTCGCAATCATAATAATAAGTATGCTCCGCGATCAACTGTTCACGCCCAGTATCATCCGTGGTCGTCAACAACGCCAAACCGTAACCCAATTCTTCTAATAAGCGTTTTTCAAAAAAACGCAAACGACCTTCTAAAACAATACTCGGGGATTCAAGATGTCGCACACATTGATCGTAGTCATCAAACAAAGCTTCATGCGGGTCATGTTTATGTAATAAATGCACTAACAGTTCATTTAAGTACAAGCCGCTATACATAGATACTTTGCCGATTAAACGACAGCTATAAGTAGTTTCCACTTGCGCCAAAACCGGTAACTCACCGCGCCCTGCCCAACTTAATTCGAGACATTGAAAAGGTTCAAAAACGACAGCGCGGCGCTTAGCTTGGCGCGCGCCTTTTGCAAGAATACTTAAACGGCCATGTTGGCGCGCAAAAATATCAAGAATTAAACTGGTATCGCGAAAAGGTCGAGCGTGCAGAATATAAGCGGACTGCAAGAGACTACGCATAGAGATTATTTTAATTCGTTATCGTCGTAACCTAAACTTCGTAAAGCACGCACGTCGTCTGACCAACCTTCTTTAACGCGAACCCATAACTCTAAAAACACTTTGCGTTCAAATAATTTTTCCATTGCCAAACGTGCTGCACGTCCAATATCTTTTAATTGCTGCCCTTGTTTACCTATCACCATACCTTTATGACTATCCTTTTCTACCCAAATAACCGCAGCAATCCGATATAACGCACCGTCTTCAACAAACTGTTCAATCTCCACCGCAATGGAATACGGCAACTCTTCTTGCATACGATGAAATATTTGTTCGCGCACGCGTTCAGCTGCCAAAAAACGCATGCTTTTATCCGTTATTTGATCTGCGTCATACAATAATTCACCAATCGCTAATTGTTGCGTAATAGCCGCGACTAATTGTTCGACGCCATCACCTTTCTTAGCTGACAACGGTACAATTGCAACAAAAGAATAAAACGCGTTTAATTTTTCTATAAATGGCAGCAATTCTAATTTGTCATTTAATAAATCAATTTTATTTACCGCAGCGATCACCGGACAATTAATCGCTTTAATATGCGTCAACAATGCATCTTCTTCTTCCGTCCAGCGACCAGCTTGAATCAACCACACCACTGCATCGACATCATGCAAACTGCTCAACGCCGCTTTGTTCATATAATGATTAATGGCTTTTTTTTCACCGATATGAAAACCCGGAGTATCAACAAACACCAACTGCGCATGTTCTGTGGTATGAATACCTAACAAACGATGCCGGGTAGTTTGTGGTTTCGGTGAAGCAATACTTATAGGCTGACCAATAATAACATTAAGTAAAGTCGACTTGCCGGTATTAGGACGGCCAATTAATGTTACTAAACCACTACGAAAATTATCTGTCACTTAAGATCCTGCAATTGTTGAAGAATTTTTTCAGCGGCAACTTGTTCAGCAATGCGACGACTACGACCTTCGCCCTCCGCTGTCAGCTGCTGCTCAGATAAAAAACAGCGAACACAAAATAACTGCTCATGCGGTTTGCCGCGTGCCCACACTAACTCATATTCTGGCAATAACGAACCGCGGCCTTGCAGCCATTCTTGTAATTGTGTTTTAGGATCTTTTTGGGCTTGTATATCAGGCAACTGAGTTAAACGCTGACCGTATAAATTCAAGATCAGGGCTTGGGCTGCGGCAAAGCCACCGTCGAGAAATACAGCACCGATAATGGCTTCTACCGCATCGGCCAAAATAGATTCACGCCTAAAACCGCCGCTTTTTAATTCACCAGGACCTAAACGCAAACACTCACCCAGATTTAAATCTTTGGCAATGTCTGCTAGTGCCTGCTCATTCACTAAGCTTGCGCGCAAACGACTTAATTCGCCTTCCGCAGCTAACGGTTTTTGCTGATAAATAGCATGTGCGATAACACAACTAAGTATGCTGTCACCAATAAACTCTAAACGTTCGTAATTTTGACTAGCAGCACTTCTATGGGTTAGCGCTTGTTCAAACAAATCAGCTTTATTAAATTGATAATTCAATTTAATACTTAATCCACCCAAAGACCCTGCTTGCGTCACTATTGCGCGCCACCAATATCAGCTGAATGATCAAATACAGCAACGATTTCTAAATTAGCAAATAAAGGTTTACGTGCTTCATACATGACATGAACGGTAAATGCTTTTTTGCCTTGTTGCTTTTCAATAGTGTAATTGCTTCTCTTTAAATCATTGACATTATTAATATCAAGATACTTACGAAAAGTCGCAGACACTATTTCTTGAGTGGGATTTTTCAAGGCGGGGTCTTTTTGCATATCTTCCAAAATAGATTTCACAGTATAAAACTCTAAATAAACTGGCATCAACTTAAGTGCAGATACTGCCATCACGCCGGTCATCGCCAAAATGATTAGCCAGCCCCACATGGAAACGCCTGCTTGTTTTTTCATGTTATACATAATCATCTCCACTTTGAGAAAATAGATTTTATCAAGCTTAGCACGTGCTTTTGTGATCGCGCACCGCTCTTGCTATACATTAAAGTTTTTTACCTAAGCGATCCCAGCTAAAACCATCTAAACCACGACTTCTATCCCAGTGCATCCAGATAAAAAACGCACGGCCTACTAAGTTTTGCTCGGGTAAAAAACCCCAGAAACGACTATCGCGACTATCATCACGATTATCCCCCATCACAAAATAAGAATCGGCAGGAACATCGATAACATAATCTTGATCGGGACGCTGCGGATGGATTAATAGATGATGCTCGACACCGATTAAATTTTCACGAAGTTCGCTGGCGGTCACAATCGGCATATAGGCCGACGCACGATCAGTTCTGACATAAGGAGCATCGTAACGCTGTTGCGCTTCTTGACCATTGATATAAAGCACTTTATTGCGATATTCAATATGATCGCCGGGTAAACCGACAATCCGTTTAATATAATCAATATTCGGATTTTCGGGATATTTAAAAACCACAATATCGCCACGCGCGGGTGCATTCACTGCTATCAATTTAGTATTTACTACGGGCAAGCGTATGCCATAGCTGAATTTATTCACTAAGATAAAATCGCCTACTTCTAAGGTAGGTAACATAGAGCCAGACGGAATTTGAAAAGGCTCAACAATAAAAGAACGCAGCACTAACACAATCAATAAAACCGGAAAAAAAGAACGCGAAATATCTACAACAAACGGCTCATTAATTCTTTTTTCTTGTGCCGCTACTCGCCGATGTGCAATAAAATAACGATCAACAAACCAAGTGATACCGGTTAACAAAGTCGCGACTACTAACACCAATGAAAAATTTAACATGCCGTCATTCATGCGCTTATAGAATAAATGCAACGCCAATAATATGAGCAAGCCAATAAACACCCACCGTACCCAAGGCGCAGACGGAAATGTTGTCGCTTCTGTACTATCCGTATTTATTGATGGCTTGGCTTTCAAAAACCAACCAACGACATAATCAATCACCCAAACAATGCCCACCAATAAAGCCAGCAACACAATAAAAAAATCCAACATCTTATTTCCTTTTATTCATACGCAGCTTCGCTGCTTAATTAGGTTTGTTTGTTGACTTGCAATACTGCTAAAAAGGCCTCTTGTGGCACTTCTATTTTGCCAACTTGTTTCATGCGGCGTTTACCGGCTTTTTGCTTTTCTAATAATTTACGTTTGCGCGATATGTCGCCGCCGTAACATTTCGCCAATACATTCTTTCGCAACGCTTTGACAGTGGTGCGCGCGATAATATGCGCGCCAATAGACGCTTGAATAGCCACTTCATACATTTGGCGAGGAATAAGCTCGCGCATACGTTCAGCAATATCACGCCCGCGTGATTGAGATTGTGCACGATGTAAGACAACGGCTAAAGAATCTACTCTTTCGCCGTTGATCATAATATCTACTTTCACCAAATCAGCAGCCTGAAAACGTTCAAATTTATAATCAAATGAGGCATATCCTCGACTACACGATTTTAAACGGTCAAAGAAATCTAAAACTACTTCGGCTAAAGGTAATTCATAAACAATTGAAACTTGCGTGCCAAGGTATTGCAGATTTTTTTGTACGCCGCGTTTTTCTTCGCACAAGGTGATGACTGCACCCACATAATCCTGCGGCAATAAAATGTTAGCCGTAATAATAGGCTCACGAATTTCTTCTATGTAATTAACTTCGGGCAATTCAGATGGGTTCTGAATAGTTAAAACTTCACCTTTGGTGGTCAGCACTTGATAAATTACGGTAGGAGCCGTGGTAATTAAATCCAAATCGTATTCTCGTTCTAAGCGTTCTTGCACAATTTCCATGTGCAACATGCCCAAGAAACCGCAACGAAAACCAAAACCCAAGGCTTGCGAAGTTTCAGGTTCAAAATACAAAGCGGCATCGTTCAAACGTAATTTCTGCAAAGCTTCGCGCAGGTCTTCATAATTATCCGCGTTGATTGGAAATAAGCCGGCGAACACACGCGGTTGAACTTGTTTAAAACCAGGCAAAGGTTCTTGCGAAGGGTTATCAATGCTTGTAATAGTATCGCCAACAGGTGCTGCTTCAATTTCTTTAATGCCGGCAATTAAATAACCTACTTCGCCTGCACCTAAACAATCGCGTTTAGTTTTCTTCGGCGTGAAAATACCTACTTCTTCGATAGGAAATTGTCGGCCGGTCGACATGATGCGCATTTTTTGTTTAACGCGGAGTTCACCATCAACCACACGCACGAGTGACACCACGCCCACATAATTATCAAACCACGAATCAATAATGAGCGCTTTTAAAGGCGCATCAGGATTACCTGTTGGCGCCGGAATTTTTTGCACTAAGACTTCTAATAAATCGGGAATACCAACACCCGTTTTAGCGCTGATACGAACTGCATCGCGCGCTTCTACACCGATAATATCTTCAATTTGCTGGCTAACACGTTCCGGATCTGCGGCGGGCAAATCAATTTTATTGAGCACCGGTACAACTTCTAAGCCTTGTTCAATCGCCGTGTAACAATTCGCAACCGATTGTGCTTCTACGCCTTGTGACGCATCAACCACCAATAACGCGCCTTCGCAAGCGGCCAGCGAGCGCGAAACTTCATACGAAAAATCGACATGACCCGGTGTATCAATGAAATTTAATAAATAAATTTGGCCATCGCGCGCGGTATATTCCAACGATACGCTTTGCGCTTTAATCGTAATACCGCGTTCACGTTCAAGATCCATAGAGTCTAAAACTTGACTGCTCATTTCACGTTCACTCAAACCGCCGCAGGTTTGAATAAAGCGATCAGCCAAGGTGGATTTGCCATGGTCAATATGGGCAATAATGGAGAAATTACGTATTTGTTTCTGCTGCATAACGATCCGACATCACACGCCATCCATAAAGGGAGTGGCGAAAGGACGACATTATACTGGAATCCGAGCGAGAGCTCGTGACAATTAGTCGTCTTGCAAAGGGGTCAACGCACGCGCTAATGCATCAATATCAAGACGGTGGTAACAAATAACCGTTTGGCCCCATAACAATACCGGCACATAACGGCCATATTGTTCCGCCATACGTGGCTGCCCATCAACATCATGTACTTCTAATTTAAAGCCAAATTCGCTTTCTATCGCACGTAACTGTTGTTTCATCTCCTCACAAGGAGGGCATTCATGACGAGTATAAAGACGTAATACCGGAACGGTCATCGACTAAAAATCCTTGGAAAATAACGAGGCAACGCAGGGGCCGCACGGCGAATTATAGCGATATGTATCGGCGAGGGCAGTTAATCTACGAAAAATCGCGTATTAACAACAGTAAAGTCTAAATCACGAATTCATCAATAGTGAAGCGGGTACATATCAAGGTCGATGCTGCTCATTCATTTTAACGCCTTCCGCGATATACCGTACTGTCACTGCGGGTACTTCACCCATAACAGTGACCGTATGTTTATCTACTTCCGTGCTGTAGCTATTAATCGCGCCGCGTTTACCACTGCCCGCTGGCAAATGTTGTCGCATGCCCGCTGGACTAACAAAAACGGATACCGCCGCAAGCCCGTCAGACAAGACCATGTGCTCAATAAGTGCATTATCTTGTTTACGCACGCGCTGCTGATGCACTGAAATAGCAAAACCTGCAGGTAGTTGTTTAAACTGCCAAAGACTTTCGCCCAACACTGGACTGCTGTCTGCGCCTTTTAATTCATGGCGCTTAAAATCTTCACTCGCATACTGCGATTCAAAAATGCTATCCGGCAATTTATCGTGTCGATCTAATTGCGTGAAAATAACTTCTTCAATTACTTTATCGTCATCTAAAAGTTGCGACTTCACTAATAAATGTTCATTCGCATCGATCCACAAACGATAACTAAACCGAAACTGATCTTTAGAAACAATATTGACGATTTTACAATTCCGATCAGCGATGCGATCAGCGCCACCTAACTCAAAACGATAATACTCTCTCACTCGATCGATATTGTCAGGCACCAAGCCAGGAAACTGACTTTTTGATTGATTTTTATCTACAACCACCACTCGATTTTTTGGCCAAACACAAATCACACCTTTTTCATCGCGCAAAATTTCGCGCGGCTCGCCACTTAAAGCCACCAATTTTTCATTGACGCCTTGCGAGGTTCTGCGATGCGTAATTTTAAGCGTTTCTAATTTATCAGCGTGCCGATAAATAAACGTCCCAGAATAATTTTTATCCCGCATTGCTTCTGTCATGCTTTTCACTAAGCCATAAGATGAATTAGCTTCAGCGGGAGGCTCTGCCGACCACGCAAGCGGCATACATAACAACGACAACCATAAAACAAAATGTGCCATATAAAATTTATTGACTTTCATAACCCGCCAAACGAACGTACGGCGAAACACCTTGCATCCGACCTGCTGCCGAATGTGCCATATGATCCATTAGATATTCATCTTCAACCGTACTTAACACAGGTGGTGTCGTTATGTTTTTATTTACTGATAATAAAGTTTTAATATCAGTAGCTGATGCCGCATCCGCATACCACGTGGCATTAGAATCGCTGAGATTTTGTTGTTGCATTAATTGCACGCTCACCAACGTAACAAAAGCCGCTGAAGCTGCAATAGCAGCGCCTACTAAGGGCTTGAATAATTTTCGAGTAATTTTTTTGGGCAATGACATTGCATGCGGCGCAATCACTGTCGGTTCATTTTCTAATGCGGCCATCACGCGATCAGCAATATTAATATTCGCCCCTACGGACACTTCATCACGCAAGCACGCGCCAATTAAATGATATCGTGACCAACGCGCGCGACTTTCAGCATCATTTTTTAACAAAGACAAGGTTGTTTGAGTATCAAACTCCGCGTGCTCCGACGCTTCAGGTGTATGACCATCCATCAAACAAGATATCGATTCATATTTGTCATCTATCATAAAAAATTCTCGCTACTTAAGTTTATCATCACATTCACTATCATTATTAACCTCGAGTACCTGACATGATCAGCGGTTTTAAATTTACATCAATCGCTTCACGGGCTCGGAAAATACGCGAACGCACTGTGCCAATAGGACAATCCATTGCTTCGGCAATTTCTTCGTAACTCATACCTTCTAATTCACGCAAGATAATGGCCGTTTTTAATTCAGCCGGCAAACTATTAATAGTTTGCTCTACCGTCGTTTTGATTTCTTCAGTTAACAATAAATGCTCGGGTGTATCATAATTTTTCAACGCCGAAACACCCTCAAATTGTTCTGCATCTTCAGCATCCACACCGTAATGCGGAGTCTTGCGCCCCAAAGAAATTAAATAATTTTTTGCGGTGTTAATTGCGATGCGATACATCCACGTATAAAAAGCACTTTCACCACGGAAATTTTTTAAGCCTCGATACGCTTTGATAAATGCTTCTTGAGTAACATCTTGAGCTTCATGCGGATCACGAATATAACGACCTATTAATTTTGCAATTTTATGTTGATATTTTTGCATCAATAAATTAAATGCATTTTTATCACCGCGTTGCACGCGCTTAACTAATTCTAAATCAACATCCGCCGATGCGCTTACTGCGGTATCTTTCATTACAACTGCCGTGCTGGGTGCTGGCATATGGAATGCCAACAATTGTTTAGCAGCAGTAAATCTAGAAGGTGGTCGTGCCGATGTGTCATGCAGGAAAAATTCTGATTGAGGTGGCATATCAAGTTTGATAGTAGGTCGGATTGTAACGACCTGTGCAGTAGAAAGCGACTTTGTAGCCATAACACTTCCTTTAAAAGCGGCCCCGGAGCATTCAAGACCTTGTAGCGTAAAGACTGCTAGCTGACTTATTAGTTCCTTTTAGCTCCCGCTAGTTTCTTGTGCCACAATATACATCTATCGTGTTGAGTGTAAGTAATGACTGATCAACATTCCCAACAAATTCTTATTATTGGCGCCGGCGCTGCGGGTCTTACCTTGGCGTTGCAACTGGCTGAGCGCGCTCAAGTGACCATTATTGCAAAAGGCGATCGGCACAGCAGTAGCACTTATTATGCGCAAGGCGGTATTTCAGCCGTACTCGATCCCGAAGATCATTTTACCGATCATATTACCGACACTTTAGAGGCAGGCGCAGGTTTATGCGATCCGGCAACGGTGCGCTTCGTCGTAGAAAATGCGCCTAACATGGTGCGCTGGCTAGAAAGTCTCGGCATGCCTTTCACCCGTGAATCATACGAAGACGGTACCGCCGGTTTCCATCTGACACGCGAAGGCGGCCATAATTATCGACGCGTTATTCACGCCGATGATGCAACCGGTAAAGCCCTGCATAGCACCTTAGAAAATCATGCGCGCGCGCATCCCAATATCACGATTTTAGAACGCCGAATCGCTATCGATATCATCACCGGCCACAAGCTAGGTTTAAGCACACCGCGTTGTTTAGGTGCCTATGTGCTCAATTTAGATACAGGCCGCGTCGAATGTTTAGCCAGTCAATTTGTAATATTAGCGACCGGTGGCGCCAGTAAAGTGTATCTCTACACCTCAAATCCAGATGGCGCTACGGGTGATGGCATTGCGATGGCGTGGCGCGCGGGCTGCCGTGTGGCCAATATGGAATTCATGCAATTTCATCCCACCTGTCTGTTTCATCCGAATGCCAAATCGTTTTTAATTTCCGAAGCGGTACGTGGTGAAGGTGGTCGCTTGTTATTACCCGATGGCACGCGCTTCATGACGAAATTCGATGAACGCGGGGAATTAGCGCCACGTGATATCGTCGCGCGCGCCATCGATCACGAAATGAAACGTCAGGGTTTAGAGTGCGTATACCTCGACATCAGCCACAAACCTGCGGCTTTTATTCGTAGTCATTTCCCGAATATTTATGAACGTATTTTAGAATACGGTTACGACATGACGCGCGAACCTATTCCAGTAGTTCCCGCTGCGCATTACACCTGCGGCGGCGTGGTCGTGGATCACAATGGTCGCACCGATATTCCAGGTTTGTATGCCTTAGGCGAAACTGCGTGCACGGGCTTGCATGGCGCGAATCGTTTAGCGAGCAATTCCTTACTCGAATGCATGGTGTTTGCACACGCTGCTGCGCAAGATATTCAATTACAACTACCGCATACGCCGGCTCCCATGTCTTTACCCGCATGGGATGAATCACAAGTCGCTGATTCGGATGAAGAAGTCGTGGTGCTCCACAATTGGCATGAGTTACGCCAAACCATGTGGAATTATGTTGGCATCGTCCGCACGGATAAACGCTTACAACGTGCAGCTAATCGAATTAAATTATTAATGCGCGAAATTAATGATTACTACTGGAATTTCCGGGTCAGTAACGATTTTCTAGAATTACGTAACCTGGCTACGGTCGCCGATTTAATTGTACGTTGCGCATTGCAACGCAAAGAAAGTCGCGGTTTACATACCACGTTGGACTATCCTGAGACGTTGGCACAAGCAACGCCGACTATTCTTACGCCCGCGATCAAAACGACGCTCACGGAAGTTCGCTTGAAGCACAGCATCGATCCATTGGATATTGATTCGTGACCTTTAATCCCGCTTTTATCATCAGCCCTGAAGTTTTACATACGCACTTAAGCGATTTCATCATCATCGACATCCGCGAACGTCGCGCGTATATAGAAAATCATTTACCCAACGCTATTTGGTTTGATGCCAGCCTGCTCAATCGCAATGATGCTCCACGTGTTGGTTTGTTACCCGCACCCAATGAGCTCGCCCTGCACTTAGGTAATATTGGCATTAGCGAAAGCAGCTCGGTGGTGGTGTATGACGATCAAGGTGGACCCGCTGCTGGACGTTTTGTTTGGACCACACGCGCTATCGGAGCACAACACGTCGCGATGTTAGACGGTGGATTTAATGCTTGGCATCATCTGCGCCTGCCTATCAACACTCAGCTCGCGATCTCACGAGCAGCGGTTACTTTTAAAACGGCGTTAAAGAGTGAGTCCATGGTCGATGCAACATGGATACAGGCGAATTCTGCCAATCCCGCGCTTTGTATTATTGATGCACGCACACCCGCCGAATATCGCGGTGAAGATGTGCGCAGCGCACACGGCGGTCATATTCCCAACGCCTTAAATCTCAATTGGCTGCTGACCAAAGATCCTGATAACAGCGGACGTTTTAAATCGCCAGAATTGTTACATCGTTTATTTGAAGCGACCGGAATTAATCCTCAGCAAACGATTGTGAGTTATTGTCAAAGCCATCAACGCTCGGCTTTGCTGTGTGTTTTATTAGAAGCGATGGGATATCCGCAAGTGAAAGGCTATCCCGGCGCATGGTCAGATTGGGGCAACCGTGACGACCTGCCGATTGAAACTAAATCTTGAAGACCTGCTGACGGTAATAACGCAATTCTTCAATAGATTCTCGAATATCATCCAGCGCCAAATGACTGCCTTTTTTCTCAAAACCCGCAGACACCGTCGGTGCCCAGCGTTTCGTTAACTCTTTGATGGTGCTCACATCTAAGTTGCGATAACTAAAATAACTTTCCAAACTCGGCATCACGCGCGCCAAGAAACGCCGATCTTGGCAAATGCTGTTGCCACACATAGGCGACAAACCTTTACCCACATAATCCGCCAAAAAAGCTAGCGTTTGTTGTTCGGCCAGTGCCTCATTAATGTGACTACTGACTATCCGCGTCACCAAACCCGACTGATTATGTTGACGAGTATTCCACGCATCCATGCCGGCTAATACCGCATCGCTTTGATGAATCGCCAACATCGGGCCTTCCGCCAAAATATTCAATTCTTTATCCGTCACGATAGTCGCAATCTCAATGATGAAATCGAGTTGCGTATCTAACCCCGTCATTTCCAAATCAATCCAGATTAAATTCTCGGGGTTTTTGCTCATAATTAACGCGTGCCTTTTGACAAAACGTGGACTAAACTTTAAAAGGTTTAGCTAAGTCTAGGATTTTATTGAAACTCATGCTTTTTTGCTAACGGTGTTAAAGCGCTCAGCAGCACCCTTTTAGGCAAAACTGATTTTCTCTTGCCAAGGCATCTTAGCAGCTGACTCGATGAAAAAGGAGTATCTCAACAGGAGCTCCACCACAACCGAACCAAACAAACGGAATTTCTGGAGATTGTCGGTAATGAGTAAGTTGACAGCCCATCACTGCGAACCCATTCGTAAAGGCACGCGACCTTTAAGCGCGGCCGTTGCGCGCAGTCTCATGCAAAAACTCCACACTGATTGGGAAGTTGATAACGAACACACCCACATTCAGCGCACTTTTCATTTTAAAAGTTTTCACGAAACTATCGAATTCGTAAATGCCGTCGCCTGGATCGCTAATCGCGAAGATCATCATCCCGACATTAGCACCCAATTCGATCGCTGCACGATTCGTTTTAGCACGCACGATATTAATGGCTTGAGCTTAAATGATTTTATTTGCGCCGCAAAAGTTGACGTTACCGCCAGCCAACATTACGGTGAAGCACACGGTAATCTCGTCTTAGATACGCCCGACTTAAGCACCTCGAGCTTCGCCCAAAATGCAGCCGCTACTCGTCAACAATCAAACACAGACAATGAAGACGATCAGGTCACGCGTGCAACACATCCATTGTTTGCTCGTCCTATTTATGAAGATGAACCTTTGCCGCGCGAAAAACCTCGTGGCGGTGAATTATGGGGCGCAAAACCTTACACTGATTTAAATAGCGATTTCCTAAATAATATTAGCGGCGCATTCACTGTCAACAACAATTCGCGGGCACATTCAACAACGAAATCCCATGACTCATCGCCATTATTAGATCCTAGTTTGTTAGACGACATTACATCTAACTGGGCTCCCGCACCCATCGTCACGTCTAGTGGTTATGTACAGTTCGAAAATATGGATGCATTACGCGCTGATCGCGTGGACGCGAATGAACGCACCTTGCCGAAATTAGATAACACGACATCTCTAGAATTAAATTGGCCGTTTGAAGATTCCAATTTAATTACGCCACCCAGCACTTATATAAACCCACCACCCTATTTTGGTGAAGTAGCAGAATCCATCACGCTAGAAGCGGCAGCCCCGTATCAAGAATCTGAAACCTATGCCTTACCCACAGATTTACATAACTCGGTAGTAGAAGCAGAAGAACTCGAAACAGAAGAAATTGAAATTGCGCCGCCACCTTTAGCAATAGAAGAACCTACTGCCAAAACTATTCCGCATACCATCATCATGCCTGCGGTGGACACGGCGATGACTGCAGAAACGACGGTAACATTGCCAGCAGCAGAATTAATGTCGGTTTCAGCGAAACCTGTTGAAGACATCACCCGCGCTATTTTAGCGCCAGACGAAGATAATAAGCCGCTCACTGCTGCTGCACCTAAAATCATTCCCGACAAGTTATTGCATGCGATTGATGAATTATCCAAAGCAGCTGAAAGCATTGCGCGCATTGAAAAGAAATCGCCGTCCATAAACAACAAACCAACCATCGCGGCGCCGACTAAAGCAGCGGTTACCGCTAAACCCGTCGCGCCTATAAAACACGCTGAGCCTATTATTCAAGCGAGCGCATTTCCTGATTTAAGTAGCGCTATTAATGCTAAAAACAATATGGCAAATCTCGTCAGCAATGTGACGTCACTGCATAAGAAACTACTCACATCAGAAACCAATTTATTAGAACAAACCCGCAACAACACGGAAAACAAGAATGCGTCATCCAATATTGTCGGACGTATTAACAACAATCGTTGGGAAGATCAGCAAAGTTTAATTCCACGCCATCAATCACCGGCAAATGAACCGACGCATCCGACAGCTAAAGTGACTGCGCCGCAAGATGTATTGGAAAATACGCTAGACAACACTGCCGAAGATTCTAAAGCTGAACCAACCTTAGTGATGGCGCCGGTAATTTTAGATGCACAAACGCCTAAAAAACCCTCGCCCGCAACGACTAATGCGGTCGATGACTTTATAAAAACGCTGGTTATTCCACCGAATGAATCACGCGAAGCTTCTTTAGCGTCGCCGCCTGCGCCCACCCCAGCGCCACTGCCTATAACACCTGCAGCTAAAACGAAAAAAAATACGCCGGCTGCTGCACCCGTAGTCGTACCCGCTGCGCCATCCGAAATAGAACCCATCATGGAAACCGATGACAATGATGAGACCTTGAACAATGACGACACCTTAAACGAAGAATTAAACGATGAGCTAGATGCATTATTAAATCGCACAATGATTTTATCAGCTGCAGATTTAATGCCTGTATCTACTGCGCCAGCAGAATCCGAAAATCCTGGATTAATGGACACATTAATTATTCCACCCGAAGAACGTATTGCCATTTTAAAAGCGGAATTCAACACACCCATTCGCACGCTTGTAGACGACGCGAGTGTAAATGCTGATCCAGAAATTGAAGCAGATGACACGCTCGTCATGTTAGTGAATGATTTTCGTGATTCCTCCAGAAATCCCTCTTCTCATTAATCCTTTGTTGCACCAGTCATCGATGACCACGCGCGCACGCGTCATAACTAGTCATGGCAATAATCTGCTGATAGAAACGCACGAAGCACAATTAATAATGTGCAAAACTAAACGCAGCTTTGGACTCATTATCTGCGGCGACTGGGTAGAATTCGAGCAACAACACGACGGCACTCACGTTATCACTGCGCGTTTAGCAAGGCGCGGCGAACTGGCAAGACTAGATCGCCGACATCAACTCAAACCTATCGCCGCTAACATAGATCAACTTATTATTGTCGCGGCCAGCCAACCTGCACCTAGTCATTTACTCATTAACACCTATCTTATTTATGCGCATACGCATCAGATGAAATCGATTTTGGTATTTAACAAAGATGATTTAGCAAGACCTGAAAATATTGCGCTGCTAACAAAAGAATATACCGAGCTGGGTTATCCTGTTATTTACACGAATACTAAAAAACCGAACGGCGTAAACGATTTACTACAGCACTTAAATAACAACACCAGTATTTTAGTAGGACAATCGGGCGTTGGAAAGTCATCACTCATTAATTATTTATTGCCCGATCGCGATATACAAACCAAAGCCATTTCAACCGCAGGTCTTGGCAATCACACAACCACCACTACTACGCTTTATCATGTGGCCGCCAGCCCTGACTGCAATGGCGAAATTATTGATTCGCCTGGTGTTCGTGAGTTTTCTGTCGGACATCTTACGGCTGAACAAATACGCCAAGCATTTATTGAATTTAATAATGTGACAGAACCGTGCCGGTTTAATAATTGTCGACATATTAATGAACCCGGCTGCGGCGTACAAACTGCTGTCAAGCAAGGAAATATTTCAATGACGCGTTGGGAGCACTACTGCGCTTTAATCAAAGAAAATCAAAACCCCTGATATTTAATCGAGATACTTAACCCGGCGGCCATGCTAACTGACGCCCACCTAATAGATGCAAATGAATATGGAACACGGTTTGACCTGCATCGGCATTACAATTCATGACTACTCTATAACCACTTTCACTTATACCTTGTTCTGCGGCAATTTTTTGGGCCGTCAGAAATAATTTACCCAACAAAGTAGCATCTTCCACTTTAATATCATTAATTGTCGGAATTCGTTTTTTGGGAATTATGAGAATATGTATCGGCGCTTTAGGTGCTACATCTTTAAACGCTAATACATCAACATCTTCATAAACAATATCGGCGGGAATTTCACGGCGAATAATTTTATCAAAAATAGTGTCTTGTTCAGTATTCATAAAAAATCTCCTAAGCCAACGATACGGTAATGAATATAAAACTCGCAGCAGAATGGCATGCGTTTTTAGCATTACAATAAGGTTCGCGCCTTAAATGCATGCGACAAGGTACCACCATCGACAAATTCTAATTCACCACCTAACGGCACGCCGTGCGCAATCCGCGTCACGCGCACTTTATTTTCGCGGCACACATCTGCAACATAATGCGCAGTCGCTTCACCTTCTACAGTAGCACCGGTTGCTAAAATAACTTCACGCACTTCGCCTTGCGCCAAACGCATTTGTAATTTATCTAAGCCTAGTGCACTCGGCCCGACGCCGTCTAAAGGCGACAAACGTCCCATCAAAACAAAATACAAACCGTTATAACCTGCCACTTGTTCCAAGGCCAACACATCCGCCGGCGTTTCTACTACACATAAAACTGAATGATCACGCCGCCGATCAGCACAAATACTACACGTCGCAACTTCACTGAAGGTTCGACAAATTTCACAGTGACCAATGCCATCCATAGCTTCCTGCAAAGCATTCGCTAATTGACGTGCGCCGTCACGATCGCGCTCCAACAAATGGAACGCCATACGCTGCGCTGATTTTTGTCCTACGCCAGGCAGGACCCGCAAAGCTTGAATCAGTTTTTCTAGTAAGGGTGAATAATTCATCAACAGCTACAAATTTAAAATGGCAGTTTCATGCCAGCAGGCAAGTTCAAACCTGCTGTCAAGCCTGACATTTTTTGCTGCGATGTCGCTTGTGCTTTACTAAGTGCATCATTAACAGCAGCCGCAATTAAATCTTCTAACAACTCTTTATCATCCGCCGCACTCGTGATAGCGCTAGCATCCAACACCACACGACGTACTTCGTTAGCGCAGGTCACAACTACTTTAACTAAACCACCACCCGCTTGGCCTTCTACTTCTACATTCGCCAATTCCGCTTGGGTTTTTTTCATTTGTTCCTGCATTTTTTGTGCAGCTTGCATCAAATTACCAATACCACCTTTCATAATGACTCCTTTATTAAACTGTTAACTATCTAAGGGTTTAACGCTATCGACTTGTAAACGCGCACCAAATTTTTCTTGCAAACCTTGCACTACTGGATCGTTTGACAACTGCTCAACGGCTTGCTGTTGACGCGCATCAATACTGCGTTGCGCTGCCATCGCGGGCGTTTCTTCAGTGGGTTTTGCCAGTACTACATTTAATTTAATAGCGCGTGCTAAATATTGACTCACTGAATGAGCGAGTTTTTCAATATTTTCTTTGGTATTTAATTGCGCATACGCGGGTGACAACGCCAACAACCAGATATCATTTTTTTGTTCTTGCAATTGACTATTCAAAGCCAGCTCAGACAAAAATCCGCGCAAACCCAACAATGGCGCTAGCTGTGTCCACTCAATCGCCGGTAATGGTGGTTCTGGTTCACTCATCGCAATAGGATTAATAACAGGAGCAGCATTAATAATAGGAGGCGCGATGGGTACAGCTATAACCGGCGTTGATGTGGGTGTCGCCGCCAGTGGCAAAGGTTTGGGTATTTCGCGAACAGTTGTTTCAGTTAACTTTTTTTTTACGACAAGCTCAGCATCGGCGGGACGAAACGCCAGCATCCGTAACAACGTCATTTCAAAACCACGCCGAAAATCGGCCGAGAGATTTAAATCGCGCTTACCCATCAAAGCAATTTGATAATACAGTTGCACATCTTCTTTCGACAAATTAGCGGCTAGGGCGCGCACGCGCGTTTCATCAACCATTTCCGGATCAATCGCATCCGGAGCAAATTGCGCAATCGCAACTTGTTGTAGCACTAATGCCAATTCATCTAACACCACCGCATAGTCAGGCGCATTTTCATTTAACTTCGCCACTCGTGCCAACAGGTCAGAGGCATTTGCGGCCACTAAACTATCTAACAAACCATAGACATGATCACGTGCAACCAAACCTAACATCGCGATGACATCGTCTGCGGTTACTGCACCTTGACCATAGGCAATCGCTTGATCCAACAAACTCAAGGCATCACGCATTGAGCCATCGGCGGCTTTAGCAATATAGTGTGCAGCCGCTGTTTCACACTGAATATTTTCGTGGCCGAGAATTTTATTTAACTGTTGCACAATTTGCTCAATCGGCATGCGCTTCAAACTAAATTGTAAACAACGCGACAAAATAGTGGCTGGCAAATTTTGCGGATCGGTTGTCGCTAATAAAAATTTTACATGTGGCGGTGGTTCTTCTAATGTTTTCAACAAAGCATTAAAGCTGTGCGTAGATAACATGTGAACTTCGTCGATCAAATAAACTTTATAACGACCGCGTGTAGGAGAATATTGGACGTTATCCAAAATTTCGCGTGTGTCTTCGACTTTGGTGCGCGAGGCAGCATCAATTTCAATTAAATCAATAAACCGACCTTCATCAATTTCACGACATGCGGAGCAAACACCACAAGGTACGGAACTAACGCCTGCTTCGCAATTCAGTGCTTTGGCTAAAATACGCGCAATGGTGGTTTTACCAACACCTCGTGTACCCGTAAATAAATAAGCTTGATGCAAACGTTGCTGATCTAAGGCATTAATCAATGCCCGTAAGACGTGCTCCTGCCCTACCATATCGGCAAAGATTTTGGGTCGCCACTTGCGAGCTAATACCTGATATGACATGGGTGACTCAATGCGTCCTAAAGAAGGTCATTATATCTATGCTCAACCTAAATAGGCGTCTAACTCAATTTCCACCAACATATCAGCATCAATCAAGCGACTAACCTCAACCATGGCCGTTGCGGGACGAATCTCGCCGAAAAATTCACCATGTGCACGACCGGCCGCTTCCCATTGACTAATATCAGTCAAATAAATGCGCGTTCGTACGACTTGAGACAAGCTTACGCCCGCTTTTTCCATCGCTGTTTGAATATTCAATAAACATTGACGTGTTTGCGCACCCAGATCACCAATGCCAACTAATTTACCGTCAGGGCCGGTTGCGGTGGTACCCGACACATGCAAATAATCACCGGCTTTAACAGCGCGTGAATAACCAATAATCGGCTCCCAGGCAGAACCCGAACTAAAATTTTGACGCGACATACTTCACTCCAAATTGGGGTGGCCCAAACCAGCCGCACTTCGGCGCCCGCTAGCCTGCTACCGTTGCTCCCTTCCGGGCCTGGCGGAGTTCACAGATTCACGTCGCGAAGGAACCGGTTTGAACCATAACGAACGCGGGATTATACGCGAGGGCTGCAACAACTCACAGCCTTCAGCGCACTAGCTTAATTGTCTTTAGGCTCTTCTTTAACAGGGTCGCTTTTATTTTTCTTAGCAGCACGTTGCTCACGAATAACGCGCTTAATTTCTTTTTTATCTTCAGATGTACACGCTTCAACCGTTGCATTGGTTAAATCATAACAATCCCAGCCGAAACTCACCGGCCAATAAGTAAAAGCAACCGGCGGCCAAATCACTGCTTTCTTACGAAAACGAGCTTTTAATTTACCTTCACTAATAACCACATTATTTTGTTCAACTTGATAAGGAATACCCGAAATCTGACCCCAGCCAAACGGACGCTTATCAATCCGAATTCCAGAATACGTTTTCGAACTGTCCGCACCTAAACGCACTACCGCATTTTCAGGCAAACGCATATACGTTGAAGTAGTAGCACAACCCGTCAACAACGCCATTAATAACAAACTCGACAACACTTTAAACATACTAGCTCCCTTATAAAATAAAAATTAAACAACACTACCGAACAAATCGTATTCCGAGGCTTCTTCAATCAACACTTTAATTTTTTCACCGACTTTTATTTTGGCATTTAAAGTAACGATCACTTGCCCATCAATTTCTGGAGCATCAGCATAACTGCGCCCTATTGCTACACCTTCTTCTGCATCAATTTCATCAATCAACACGTCCATCACTTGACCGACACGCAACTGTAAGCGCTGCGCACTAATCGTTTGTTGTAACGCCATAAAACGCTGCCAGCGTTCTTCTTTAATATCATCGGGTACATGATCGGCTAAATCATTGGCAGTAGCGCCCTCAACCGGCGAATATTTAAAACAACCCACGCGATCTAATTGCGCTGCTTGCAACCATGTCAATAATTCTTGAAATTCATCTTCGGTTTCACCAGGAAAACCAACAATAAACGTACTCCGGATGACCAACTCTGGACATACTGCACGCCATTTTTGAATACGCGCCAACGTATTTTCTGCATGTGCAGGACGCTTCATAGCTTTTAATATGCGCGGACTCGCATGCTGAAACGGAATATCTAAATAAGGTAATATTTTTCCCGCCGCCATTAATGGAATAACCTCATCCACATGCGGATAAGGATAGACATAATGCAGGCGCACCCACGCGCCTAAAGAACCTAAGGCTTCACACATTTCCGTCATGCGCGTTTTCACCGGCCGACCTTGCCAAAAACCCGTTCTATATTTGGTATCAACGCCATACGCACTGGTATCTTGCGAAATAACTAATAACTCTTGTACGCCAGCCTTCACTAAACGTTCGGCTTCATCTAACACATCACCGATAGGTCGACTCACTAAATCGCCACGCATGGAAGGGATAATGCAAAATGAACACCGATGATTACAACCTTCAGAAATTTTTAAATAAGCATAATGTCTAGGCGTTAATTTAATCCCTTGCGGTGGGATTAAATCAAAACGCGCATCGTGTTTAGGTGGTAAATGTTTATGCACTTCCGCCACCACCGCTTCGTAAGCATGCGGGCCCGTCACACTTAACACATTCGGATGTACTTCACGAATCTCACTTTCTTTAGCGCCCAAGCAACCGGTCACAATCACTTTGCCATTTGCGGCTAAAGCTTCGCCAATCGCATCCAATGATTCGGCTTTCGCTTCATCAATAAAACCACAGGTATTCACAATGACTAAATCAGCACCATCATATGATGCCGACATGTCATAACCTTCCGCACGTAACTGCGACAGAATGCGCTCAGAATCTACTAGCGCTTTTGGACAACCTAAACTAACAAAACCAATTTTTGACATAGTGTGCTCGTTAACTATTTGTTACGCGTTTTGCAAAACGCTATCAGCAACATAAGGATTATGTTGTCGCTCAAAACCAAATGTGGATATGGGTCCATGCCCGGAAATAAATTGTACGTCGTTACCCAACGGCCATAATTTTTCACGAATAGAGTGAATTAAATCGGCATGATTACCGCGTGGAAAATCGGTGCGGCCAATTGAGCCTTGAAATATAACATCACCCACAATAGCAACTTTATCTTCCGGTACATAAAAAACGACATGTCCCGGTGTATGACCGGGACAATGAAACACCTGTAATGTATGACCTGCCACGTCAACCGTATCACCGTCATTTAACCAACGATCCGGTTCAAAAGAGGCAACATCGGGCATTGCGTATTTCGCCGCGTCTTTGGCTAAACGATCAATCCAAAATTGTTCGTCGCGATGCGGTCCTTCAATGGGTAATTGTTGTTCTTTGGCTAATTTCCACACTTGCCCAGCATGATCGACATGCGCATGGGTGACTAAAATTTTTTCTAAGGTAATGCCTTCCGCATGAACCAATGCAAGAATTTCTTCGATTTCACCACCTGGATCAATTACTGCACCCCGTAGCGTGTGCTCGTCCCATAAGATGGTGCAGTTCTGCTGAAACAGCGTGACGGGGACAATTCGATATTGCATGCAAGCCCACTCTCAGAGGCAGTAAACAGAACAGGCCGGCATTTTACTCAAAAACGAGTGGGGTTTCTCATTAGATAGGGATATTACGCGTCAATTTCAGGCGAACGTGATTTTTTCCAAGTGTCATAAAGCACGCTGCCTAATAACATGGCTGACACAAACAGCCATAAACGAATATCCAACAGGAAAATAGAGGCTATCGCAGGGCCCGGACAATAACCCGCAATACCCCAACCAATGCCGAATAAAGCCGCACCTAATAATAGATCTCGATCAATCTGGGAATGCGCAGGCGCAGAAAAACTCTCTGCTAAGATGGGTTTGGCGCGACGCACAAAATAAAATACTGGGAATATCACTACCCATGCGCCCGCCATAGCGAATAATAAACTGGCATCCCATGCACCAAATACATCTAAAAATGCTAATACTTTCATCGGATTCATTAAACCCGACAACGCTAAACCCAAACCAAATAATGCTCCACTCAATAGCGCCAGCCAATGTTGTTTCATAACAACGTTACTCCATGTCGCAGTACCCAAACCGTTAGCATGCCGCATAAAATAAACGTGATCGTTGCTAACACAGAGCGGCGCGATAACTGCGCAATGCCGCAGACACCATGACCACTAGTGCAACCATTTGACATGCGCGCGCCAACACCTACTAATAAGCCCGCAACTACTAACCACATTTCGCTCATCACCGGATGCCACGTCAAAGCGCGCGGATCACATAAACTATAAATGGTAGCGCCGACGGTGAGCCCTATCAAAAACCACCAACGCCATGCACGATTATCTTGAGATGTATCAATCGCATCACTAACAATAGTACTAACACCGGCAATGCGACCATTAAAAATCCACAACACAGCGGCGGCTAAACCAATCAGCATGCCACCCAATAATGAATTCAACAGGGTTAGATTATGCATACGCTATCCATCTCATATGTGCACTCGTTTAATTAAGCCCCGTAGGCTTTTTGATAAGCAGGTCTTGCACGTAAGCGAGCTAACCACGCGCTGGTGCGCGGGCCTAGTGTGGTAATTTTAATGCGATCCGCTAAATGCACTACCGATCCCACATTCACATCGGCAACCGTAAAACGTGAACCTAACAAATATTCGTCTTTTAATGCTTCTTCTATGACAGCCAAATAACGAATTGCTAAATCTTTGGAACGTTCCGCTAATTTCGGACTGCGCAACTCTTCCGCCAAGACGCGGGTATGCCCTAATACTTCTAAGACATCTTTTAAAAGATTAGTTATTGCAAATAATGACCAATAATAAATTTGCGCGCGTTGCTCAGGAGTATCGCCCCACAAAGTCGGCGCATATTTTTCAGCGATATAAAAATTAATCGCAATTGATTCGCCTATCTGTACATCGCCATCCACTAAATAAGGCATTTTGAGCGCTGGATTTATTTTTGCAAACGCGGCACGTCCTTCCGCAGAACGTAAATCTAATTTTTGATAATCAAAAGCCACATTCGCTTCATATAATAACCAGGCAGAACGATCAGCATTAGATTGGGGGGCGCCGTACAGTGTCAACATGACTTGATCCTTTAAATCTCATCTAAACAAAGCCGCAGCACTGAGGCAAACCTATGCTGCGTAATGACTAGAGCATACACTAGCTCAAGATGAGTTACTTGACCAGCCCCACTAAAGCCGCTTATAAATACGCTCTATCCTCTTCTACTCGAATAATCGTACACTTTAGCTATGAATGATTTTTCAGCCGAAAATGTGACCATTATTCAACGCAAAGTAAAACAGGCGCGTGTGCAAATCAAAATGGAAGAGGGTTTACCTCGCATTACGCTGATCACACCTTATTTATATCAACAACGCCATATTGAAGATTTACTCGCGCAAAAATCTGCTTGGATTGAGAAAACACTCACTCGCATGCAGGCACGTCAGCTCACTATGCCGCGCTTAAACAAGGGCGAATTATTATTGTTTGGCGATGTGTACCGCGTTCAGCATGATACCAGCACGAAACAATGGGCCGTCGTTGATACCACGTTACGCAGTATTACGAGTTGTTGGGATTTACATAGCAAAAAAGAACAAGAACGCTGGTATCGTCAATTCGCGAGTCATTATTTGCATGACAGATTACGCGTATTAGCGGATACGCATAATCTGGATTACAGTCAACTCAGCATCCGCAATCAAAAAACCCGCTGGGGTAGTTGCACAGAAGATCGAAATATTTCGTTAAATTGGCGTTTAATTAAAACACCTTTGTTTGCCTCAGACTACGTCATGCTCCATGAGCTCGTGCATACCCATATCATGAACCACAGCCCCGCATTTTGGGCTGCGGTACAAAGCGTTTGCCCCGACTATAAAAAAGCAACCGCGTGGTTTAAGCAATTTGGCCATACTTTATAAAATAATCTATTTAGTCTGCCGCCACACATTTAGAGTAATTGCAGCCGTTGTTAATAACAAACATACGCCGCCGGAAAACTCTGCTGCATACGATAACGGGGCAATAAATGTCAGCGCTAAGGCATGCCACAAATAAGGCAATGCCGTCCATGTAGGTAACAATGATGATTTCCACAACACAATACTATGCAAAATTGCGCCTATCAAAAGTGTTAAAGCAGAAAGAATTAAAAAGGGTAATGCAAAACTCCCTGCTAACCCACTGTTAACAATACCAATAGCCGCTGGCAAACCTTCTATATAAAGCTGCGCCACCGCCGGCGAAACAAAAGCGATAACGCCGGTAAACGGCAAAAACAAACCATTGCCGATAATGCTTAACACCATACCCCAGAACGCTAAACCTTCTTGCGGAGTATCTTTAACATACGCCCATAAAGCGATCCAACCAAAACATTGAATGACTAAACTAGGAATTAACAAACTCCAAGCATACACATGAGTACTGGCTAATGCTCCAGCCACATACGCATCCGTGTGTGTTACTTGATCAATAATAGGCCCGCGCAAATACAAACCAATGACAGTCAATATTCCTGAAGCCAACAAACAGAATATACCCAATCGAATACGCGCACGCTGCTGCATAGATACCTCCGGCAGTAAGAAATTATTGATATTAATGAACTAACAAGAAATGACGTAACGCTCAGGCGTCATTACCTAAGCGTTACGATGTATGAAACTTACAATATAATCACGAGCGACGGCCAAACCACATGCGCGATATTAATTTATCTTTTAAAACAAACTGATGATAAATCACCGCCACTACATGCAGCACTACTAAGACCATCAAAATACTACCAAATAATTGATGTCCTTTAAGCGGTGGAAAAGCATCAAACGATGCAGGTAATGGTTGGCCAGAATTTCCAAATACAATATCAAATAAGCCGGCAGTAACCGCTAAACCTATACCACTCACCGTCAATGCGATCACGCAGATATAAAACAACACATGTACAACCGTGCGTAATTTATCAAAAAATAATTTGCCGGTATTAGCATGCGGCGGTTTTTCACTAAATAATTTCACAAAAATACGGATCAGCATTAATACCAATACGAAAATGCCCGCAGCCATGTGGCCTTTTAAGGCTAAGATTTTTTGAGGATCGTCATTAGGCATATGCTCTAAAACCACGTTACCTATCACTAAACCTAAAATCACTAAAAACGCGACCATCCAATGTATCGCAACTAAAAACGGACTATAACGTGTCACCATTGCTGTCTTTCCTGTTCAAATATTTATAAAAAAACTCGCGTCACTTACACCTAATCAACCAGGTATAAATGACGCGAGCGTCTTAAGGCATTAATTTAAATTTAGAATGCAAAAGCGTATTCAACGCCCCATTCAGCAGGTCTAGCCGGCGTCACGATATTGGTCGCAAATGTGCCTCTTGAGTCCTGCATATTCAAATTATATTCTTCATCAGTCACGTTCTCACCGTATAAGGCCAGCGTCTGAGTCTCAGCTGCCCAACTATAAGCAGCACGGAGATTTAACACACCATAGGCTTCTTGTAATTCACCGGCATCATTTTCTACTTGAAAATAAAATTCATCCCGCCAGTTATAATCACCTCGGATCGCTAACTTATTATCCCCGAAAAATATCGCGTACTGAGCACCTAGGCTCGCAGTCCATTCCGGCGTATTAGGTAATTTATCACTCAGTTCAACGGTTAAAGTTTGGGGCGCAGTAGGTTGACGTAGTGAGGTGTATTCATTATCCAACCAACCTAAACCGAACATTAACTGCAAAGCTTCTGACAGAAAAGCTTGAGCTTCTACTTCTACGCCGGTGAAATCCGCATCCCCAACATTCCGAGTATCAAAAACACCATTAGTATTATTAATTACCAATAACTGTATATTTTGATAATCAGATTTAAATACTGCGGCATTCAATCGAATAGGACCAAATTCGGACTTTACTCCCGCCTCTATTGTTTGTACGGTTTCTGGGTCATAAGTGGTCAATGCAGTAATTAAAGAACTGGGACGACCACTGAAGCCACCACTTTTGAAGCCTTCAGAATAGGTCCCGTAGAACATTAAATCTTCAGTTAATTCATAACGAAGACCTATCTTAGGTGTAGTCTCACTCCAAGAGTCTTTACCCGGAACACTGCCTAAATCTATAGTAGTGCCAGGAGCCGGAATAATAAAAGGAGGGAAAACAGTAAATACACCATCTGTATTATCTAAAACAGATGCTGACAACTGTTCTTTTTCTTCTTTCGTATAACGCACACCTAATATCCCCGTCCATTGATCAATAAACTCATATTCCATATGCGTAAATACTGCATTTGAAGTAGTTTCTAGTTCAATATTGTTGTGGCTTAATAAACAACTTGGATCGTTAAACGCTATATTACCGCCTACACAAATATCAACCGTGTTCTTGATATCTTCTTTGAAAAAATATAACCCAGCCAACCAACTTAAACGATCATCTAATGCAGCGCCGGAAAATTGGAACTCTTGACTTTGTTGATCTTGATCAATGTAACTAAAACTATCGTAAATAGTGTATGCAGAACCATCTAAATCAAACCATGTCGTTTGCTCTAATTGACGTGCCGACGTAATAGACTTAATAGTAATTGGACCTTCCCACGCTATTGTTGCTGATACGCCAGAGGCATCGGTATCTAATTGCGCAGGAGTAGAAGCAAAAATTTCTTCACGATCGGTGGAGAGCTGTGATGCCATTGCTGCGGAAGGAGGTAACGGAACGCCGACAGGTGATAACCCCGGAAGTGCATTATTAGCAGGATCATAATTCGTTAATATCATCGGAGCCTGAGTACCCCTGCCTTTCGAAGCATCAGCCGCGAATTTGATCGTTAAGTCATCAGTAGCATCCCACACTAATTTAGCTCGACCACCCAAGGTATCAACATCACCATAGGTATCATCGTAATGACTGCCAGGAGCTTTATTCTCTGCCCAACCTTCTTGATTCAGAGAATGCAGTGACACTTTCATACCAACTGTATCTGCAAAGGGTATATCTGAGGTAAGCGACACATCTCGACGCGATGCTTGGCCTACTTTAACCTTACCACCAATAGTAAATTCGTCTTTAGGATCAGCCGTTATTACGCTAATAGCACCACCAATTGTATTACGACCAAAGATAGTACCTTGTGGACCACGTAATACTTCTACGCGTTCAATGTCTAATAAATCAAACGAAGCACCTTGTACGCGACCTAAATAAACTTCATCAACATACGTACCCACGCCTGGATCTACCGAGACACTGTTATCAGCTTGGCCTACGCCACGAATAAAAAAGAAACCATCGCTGCCACCAGCAGGACCTGAAGAGCTACTCACGTTAGGAGCAAAATTAGTAACGCCACCCACACTGTCTACACCCATTTCTTCTAAGGTATCGCCAGTAAAGGCAGTTACCGAAACAGGGACTTCTTGTAAATTTTGCGCACGCTTTTGCGAAGTAACAACAATTTCTGTTAGTTCAGCAGCGGAAAGAGCATTACTAGTGACTAGACCACTCACCAACAAACTGGCAAATAGCACTTTAGGTTTAAATAGTTTCTTACACACCATGTTTATTCCCTCAACAGTCGCAGAGATCGGATGATCCTGCAATATTTTATCTAGCAAAACCGCATCTATAGAACGGAAAATACTGACTAGGCGGCCTTGCCTCGTGTATAGCTAGAACCAATCCTGTGCCGAGTTACAAAATTTGTCAACCATTTGCAAGCGCACTAATTAGTGAGCAGATGCAATTGCTGAGTCAATATTCAGATAGTCAATTAACCGACGGCTCTTGCATGACTATTCTCAGTTTGCGGTACTAGTACTTCCTGACGTGGTTGCCAGTGCTGCGCATAATCGCGGACAAATTCGCGCATCGTCGTAGGGGAGCGGCCTAATAACTCACCCAAAGTATTGGTCATCGGCGCATTTTTGCCATGACGCGTTAAGAAATAAACGATCATCATAAAAGCTAATACATCCCAACTCATACCGCGATGCCATAAGCGCCATAAAAAACGCGGCATAGAAGGATTGCTGTAGCAAATTTTTCGGCCGGTAACATCCGTAAAAATATTCGCCACTTGATATAAATTAAGTTTTTCAGGCCCTGTTAATACGTGGGTTTTACCGACATGCGGCGCTGGATTTTTGATAATACTCACCACCACTTCGGCCATATCACGCGAATCAATAAACGATGTTAACCCTTTTTTAGCCGGTAAAAAAATCTCATCCCGTGTCGCAATATCGTAGGAATGTGTGGTGATATCACGGCATAAATTCTGAGCAAAATAGGATGCTTGTAAAATGGTGTAAGACACACCCGAATTTCTAACAGCATTTTCAACGGCATTATGTGGAATAAAAGAATATTTTTCAGCACCAGGCACAGAGCAATAAATAATATGCTTGATACCCGATTGCGCGGCAGCCTCAACAAAAGGCACCATCCACGTTTTTGCTGTGCGTGGATGCGGCAAAGGAAATAATAAAAACAGCGTGGTCACACCCTGCAACGCAGCGGGCCACGTTGTACGATCGGCGTAATCAAATTTTACGCAAGGAGTGTCGTTACCATAGAGATGTTTAATTTTGGCAGGCGTATGCGCGGCAATACGATATTCAATATCGCCTAATTGCTTCACTTTGCGCACCAACTCAGTACCGATATTGCCATTAGGTCCAGTAATCAACAGCATCTTTCACTCCTAATAAATTTACACTCAAGCTGTACAACACAGCCATAAAAAAGCCCCCTAGATTTATCAAGCATGCTTGATAAAACACAGGAGGCTTCATTACCTCGTGCGAGCAGTTTAGAACGCAGTCATACCATTACAAACTCTAGAAACATAACTTAATAACAAATAGCCAGCATTTAGTATGCCGCCGCTATTCAATTATTCAATGACCAGGTGCTTGCTCACCACCCATGGACGGCATCGGCATTTTTCCCGCTTGCATCCGTAAAAAATTTACCATGCTTAATCGCAACATATCGCGTGTGCCATCACAAGCATCACCAATCCACGCATCATTCAAAAATTTACCGGTTTCGTATTCATCTGCCAAACCATAACCACCTAAAATTTTCAGTGCACGTTCGGCATTACGAATCGCAACATCCACTGCAAACGTTTTTGCAGCCGGCGATAACACACCCGCCGCATAAGGATCATTTGCGTCGGCAGCGCACGCTAAACGCCACACCATTAATCGCGCCGCTTCTACATCGGCGACCATATCCGCTAATTTCAACGCTACTGCTTGATGATTCACAATAGGCTGTCCCCAACTAACACGTTGATGCGCATATTCAAAAGCATATTCATACGCGGCACGCGCCATGCCCACATACGCCGCAGCTAAGCCCGATGCTAAATAAGGAATGGTTTGCATAAAAAATATTCCAGCATTCGCGCCTTCTGCACCAATGCGATTAGCCACTGGAATGCGCACGTCATCAAAATAAACTTCCGCATGCATCGCGGTTTTCCAGCCCATTAATTTAGTTTTTTTGCCAACTGTAACGCCAGGCGTGTTCGCATCAACTATAAACATAGAGGTGCTAGCAAACGCCGGCTGATTTAAATCCGTACGCGCCATCACAAAATAGGCTTTAGCCGCGCCTGCATTCGTTGAAAAACCCGCTTTGCTGCCATTGATAATGTAACTATCGCCATCTAATTTTGCAGTACTGCGCAAACCAATTTTTGGATCTGGATAAGGACAGAACGAATCTGCACCCGCGACATTGGCTTCGCTGCTGGCGCTTGCAAGTACAAAATCATCTTCTTCTACTAAGCGAGTTAACCAATGTTGTCGCTGCGCTTCATTGCCACCTTTGATAATGACAATCGGAGAAGTCATGCTGACATTAAAGTAAGATGCAGCAATACCTAAATCTGCCGCACCAAACTCTTCCATAACAATAACATTATCTAAACAACTGCCGCCTAAACCGCCGTATTGTTCCGGAATTAATAATTTCGTAAATCCCAACGCTGACGCTTTCTTGTAAACGCTTTGCATCAAATCCCAAGGACTTTGTTTTTCTGGATCACGTTGTCGAATGGCTTCCGCAACCGGTTTAATTTCACGCAACGCAAATTCGCGCGCGGTGTTTTGATACATGCGTTGTTCATCCGAAAGATTAAAATCCACCATCAGCGTGTCTCATCTGTTATGTGTTAATGCCCACTTTATCGTAGACATAAAAAAAGCCCTCTTTGTCAACGCGCTAGCGCAACAAAGAAGGCTTCGTTACCTTCATTAGGATCAAGCATGGTCAATGAATCAGCAAAAGTCAACTCCACCTGCGATTAAATATCTCATTTATTTAACAAGGCGATCACCATTTCCGCGACTTGTTTCATGGAAATATTCTTTTCCATGCTGAGTTTTTGCATTTGTCGATAAGCATCCATTTCACTTAACTGTTGATGCTGCATTAATAAAGACTTGCCACGCTCAATAATTTTGCGCGCTTCTAATTGTTGAGCTAAGGTGTTTACGCGTTCGCTTAAATGCGCTTCACGCATAAAATGCGTCACCGCTAGCTCAATAGCAGGACCAATATCTTTTTCACGATAAGGTTTAGTTAAATACGCCATCACGCCCGCATCACGCGCATCGTGAATAAAATCCGGGCTCGAATGCGCGGTTAACATAATGACGGGGTATTCATGGCTGATTTGTTTTGCCACTTCAATGCCATTTATATACGGCATCATGATATCGAGGATGACGACATCTGGTTTATGCGCCTCAACCAACGCCAGGGCTTGACGACCATCACGCGCTTCAGCGGTGACGCTATAACCCAGCTCTACCAACAACTCTTTTAAATCTTGACGATTTAAAGCTTCATCATCCGCAATTAACACCCGAAAACTCATAAGCAACTCATTTATATATAAACTCACTATCAATGCGTAATGGAAATATTAACTCAACACGCGTTCCTAATTCTGACTGTTGCGATTTTTGAATATTCTTGGTTTGAGTATTCTGGGAAAAAATTAATTGGCCATGTAAATCATCAGCCACCAACGCCGCCACAATCGTCAACCCTAAATGACTATGGGTATCTACATTAAAATCCGACGCCAGGCCCACACCATCATCCATCACAGCAATGTTAATATTTTGTGCGTCACGCGCTACTTCCACAATCACCGTACCCGCTGCGTTATTGCGTAAACCATGCTGACAAGCGTTGTGCAGCAATTCATTTAACACTAATGCCACAGAGGTAGCTTGTTTAGAATTTAGCATAATTACCGCACCCGATAAATTAATAATGATCTGCGGTTTTTCTGCCAAATTATCCATTAACAAATTAACTATCCGCGTAATCAAATCGCCGAGATTGACCATGCCGATTTCGCCTTGCGATAAAGTTTCATGCACCAAGGCAATACTTAAAATTCTATTAATACTATCTTCTAGCACTTGTTTAGGCGGCACTTTATCCAATCGTCTAATCTGCATGCGCAGCAAACTAGCAACAGTTTGTAAATTGTTTTTAACGCGATGGTGGATTTCTTTATAAAAAGTGGTGTTCGCTTCTAATGATTTGTTGTGTACAAAAACAGCCATCTGCCCACTGATGGCACGCAAAAATTCATTTTCATCGGCATCATTACTTTGTTTAAATAACCAATGAGCCGCATCAAGGCCGTGCAAATTTAATACGCCAAATACCTCTTGCATAAATATCAGCGGCAAAGAGATAACAGAGCCAGAATATTGTTCCGCTAAATTAAAATTACTCACGACTACTTGGCCGTTTTTAATTAACACTCTTTGTCGATGTTCTAATTGCCAATAAGTCAGTTTCTCATCAAGCGCCAACTTCGCTTCGGAAAATTCCGTGGTGGGTGCGAAGTCCATCGCTTCTTTTACTAATAGCTGATGCTTGCGATCAATCACCCATAAGCTGACTGCGGACAATTCCAAGATACTACGAAACTGTTGTACCACCGCTGGATAACCGGAACGACTACCAGAACCTACATCCAAGGCCTGCCCTAGACGATTTAGGATTTTGATATGTTTTAAATTTTTTAAAGCTGTTTTCATAAATTCATTAAGCGCCTGATAGACAAATTACAAGCAATCCGTAACGCAGCTAGAAATCTGCGCATCTACACACAGTCCTATATAATGAGTGCAAATCTTCTTTTAAAGCAACTACCACTATTCATGTCATCTAGCCCATTACCGATTAATGCTTTACTGCCCGATATCCAAAGCGTATTGCGCGAGCACACACGTTTGATTTTGCATGCTCCTCCGGGTGCAGGCAAAAGTACCCGCGTGCCTCTCGCTTTATTAAATGAGCCATGGGTTGCTCAGCGAAAAATTATTGTTTTAGAACCACGGCGATTGGCGGCCAAAAGTATTGCGCAACGATTGGCGCATAATCTGGGCGAAGCCGTTGGCCATACGGTGGGTTATCGCATGCGACTAGAGTCTAAAATTAGTCAACATACGCGTATCGAAGTAGTAACCGAAGGCGTGTTAACGCGCTTATTACAAACCGATGCTGCATTGCAAAATGTAGCGGCCGTTATATTTGACGAATTTCATGAGCGTAATTTAAATGCGGATCTCGCATTAGCTTTATGTTTAGACGCACAAACACTGGTTCGAGAAGATTTACGTTTAGTATTAATGTCCGCCACTTTAGATGGTGCAGCACTAGCGCAATGGTTTAAGGCTCCTTTAATCATTTCACCCGGTCGTCAATATCCCATTGTTACGCATTATCGACCTATTGCAGCGCGGTATAGCCGCGAACGGCGGGCTTTTTTAGAAGCAGTCGCACAAACAACTTTAAAAGCCATACAAGAAAATAATGGATCTGTATTAGTTTTTCTGCCCGGCGAAGCGGATATTCGACAGCTTGCGCAATTATTAGCGTCACGCGTAGATAACGATACTGCCATTACGCCTTTGTATGGCAATTTAGATTACGCAGCACAACAACGTGCTATTCAACCCGCGCCACTCGGTCAACGCAAAATTGTTTTAGCCACCAATATTGCGGAAACCAGTTTAACAATTGAAGATGTGTGTATTGTTATCGACAGTGGTTTAGCACGCGCACCTCGTTTTAATCCCAACCAAGGCATGGCGCAACTCGAAACTATTTTTATTTCACAAGCAAACGCCGATCAACGTGCGGGACGTGCGGGTCGAACCCAACCTGGCGTGTGTTATCGTTTATGGGCTGAACCCACTATTTTAAACGCACATGCAGAGGCGGAAATTTTACAAACTGATTTAGCGAGCTTCGCCTTAGAGTTAGCGCAATGGGGCACGCAAAATATAAAAGAACTGCAATGGTTAGATGAACCACCGACCGCGCATTTAAATCAAGCGCAAACATTATTGCGTAACTTAGGCGCGCTCAATGATTTATTGCGTGTTACCGAACACGGCAAAAAAATCTTAACGCTCGCCACGCATCCTCGTTTAGCGCATATGATATTGCGCGGCATTGATTTAAATGCGGGCGCATTAGCCTGTACCTTGGCTGCGTTACTCAGCGAACGTGATATTTTTATCGCTAATAGCAGCGATAAATCCAACGACAAACCGGCGGATATTCAATTACGCTTAGATGCCATTAACGAATTGGGCGCCAATACACAACCGATCCACAATGAAACACTGCGCCGCATTCAAGAACAAGCACGTCGCTGGATGCAGCAATTTAATATTGCACCTAACTCTTCGCATGCGGCTAATAATTTGATCGGTGTATTAATTGCTTGCGCTTATCCTGATCGCATCGCACAACAACGCCCAGGTCAAAATGCTCGTTACTTATTAAGCAATGGTCGTGGTGCAGAACTCACTGCGCACGATAATTTAAATCAGCATCCTTATCTCGCCTGCGCACACATTGATGGCGCCGCTAACGGTAAAATTTTTCTTGCAGCTAAATTAGATGAACGCGATATTGACGCACACTTCAACGCCAATATTACTCAACAAGCATTATTGTATTGGGATAAAAATACTCAATCGATAATCGCTAAACAACAGCGGCGTTTGGGTGATATCATCTTAAAAGAAAACGCCAGTAAAACGATTGATACCGCAGCATTGAACGCTGCGTATGTCACCGGCATTGCTAACGAAGGGATTGGCTGTTTACCTTGGGACGCACGCATGCGTCAATGGCAAGCGCGTGTGCAACTTATGCATAACCTGCAACCTGATGCGTGGCCAAACGTCAGCGATGATTATTTGCAACGGCATATTACGCACTGGTTAGCACCGTTTACAAATGGCTTTATTCGGCTTAATCAAATCACTAGCGATATTTTATGGCAAGCATTACAACAACATTTAACCTGGCCACAATCATCTGCGTTAGATCAACAAGCACCAACTCATATCACCGTCCCTAGTGGGTCGCGAATTGCAATTGATTATGGTCAAACACCGCCCGTGTTAGCCGTGCGCTTACAAGAATTATTTGGTTTACAAGACACTCCGCGTATTGCTAACAACACCATCACACTGATGTTACATTTATTATCGCCTGCGAGACGGCCAGTACAAATCACTCAAGACTTAGCGAATTTTTGGAAGAGTACTTATGCGGAAGTAAAAAAAGATTTAAAAGGCCGTTACCCAAAACACGAATGGCCAGACAATCCTTTGCTGGCCACTGCCACTGCACGTGCGAAACCGCGCGGCAAATAATTAAAATGCAATTATGGTATCTGAATTTTCCCACCGCCAGGCATACCACCAAATCCACCTCGCCCACCTTCCATACCGGGCACCACAATTTGTGAAGAAGCTTGACGACGCATTTCATTCATTTCTTCAATGGTGTCTTGTACGGCTTTTTTCATTGCAGCTGGAAATTGTGCAACCGCGTGCGCTAATGAATCCGCTTCAATTTCTGCCGCAATAGGTAAAGCACCCATCGCCGTCATTAATTGTGTTTGGCCAATGTAAAGTGACTGGCGAGCTGCGTCAGTCGCGCCGGTAATAGTAATGGGAATCATGCAACGCAAAGTACCCAACTTACGATCGGTATACACTTCTTCGCGATATAAATTATCGCCATCTAATTTCAAATCATCAAAACCTTGTAATTCACTCATATCAGCACCTGGGTCATGTCAGTCGACGGTTATTAATGGTCGCGATTATAACGATTAATATTATGCTTATCACACTATCAATCGCATCGATCTATTGGATTTTTCATATCTAGTAAATATTTTCTGGCACAATGCCGCTCATTACAAACCTGTACTCGCACCATGAGCTTCCATGCCGCGTCCATCTAATTGGTTATTTAATGTCATTCTGACTTGCTTGGTAGCATTTGGTGCGGTCTCTACTGATTTATACTTAGCCACTATTCCGCAAATTGTTGAGGCGTTTAATTCAACGCCTGCGATGGGACAATTAACATTAAGTATTTATATGTTTGGTTTTGCGTTTGGTCAATTGGCTATGGGGCCTTTATCTGATTGGCGTGGTCGCAAACCGATTTTATTATTGGGTCTTTATATTTATTTAGTCGGATCGTTCGCGTGTTTATTCGCTGTCAGCATGCCCATGCTGTTGCTCGGACGCTTAATTCAAGGTCTCGGCGCATCCGCAGCGCCGGCTTTAGCACGGGCGATTGTTGCGGATTTATACGAAGGTCGCGAAGCCGCCAAAGTATTATCCTATCTCACTTCTGCTATGGCACTCATTCCCGCTATCGCGCCGGTCATAGGCAGTACCTTATTATTGTGGTTTGATTGGCGTTCTAATTTTGCTGCGTTATTACTCTTTTGTGTGCTGGTCATTATTGGCACTTCATTATTTATTCCAGAAACTAATCAACAACGCGGTGGTGATAAGCCCACACTGCGCTTAGTAACTCATCGTTTTAAACAATTTTTATCTGATCAAACTTTTGTAGCTTATGTCGTATGCTCATCAGCAGTCTTTGGCGGAATGTTCGCCTACATTTCCAGCACCTCTTTTATTATCGTTGATGTATTAAAGCTGCCCGTCCATTATTTTGGTTACACGTTTATGTTTGTAGTGATTGGTTATATTGTAGGTGCTGTCGTCAGCGGTCGTCTCGTGCAAAAAAAAGGCATAGTGTCAGTGATGGGCATGGGTATTTATTTATCGGTGATTGCTAGCACGTTAGGTGTACTCAGCGCACTGTTGCACTACAACACCTTAGCCAGCGTATTATTACCGGTATTTTTATATTTCATGGCTGCAGGTTTAACAGTGGCAAATGGTCAAGCCGGCGCTTTTGGTTTATTTCGTAGTAGCGCCGGTGGCGCAGCATCCGTGTTTGGGTTTTTACAAATTTCTTTTGCGGCATTAACCGGCGTGTTAGTTGGGCAGCTGTACGATCATACGACCTTACCAACCATGTTAATTATGTTTACGCTTAGTATTAGTTCATTACTGTTTTATCGCATGTCTTTGTATAAGAAAATAACGGCTTAAATTTATTCTGAATTTATTCCAAGTTTATTCTGGCACCAACCATTCGCTGTGCGCAGTCGCTTGATCATTTTGGCGCAATATTTCGACTAAACATTGCGCTAATGGATACCATGCACCATGCACTGACCACGGCGGATTGATAATCAACATACCCGAACCTTGCATGCTGCGCGCTTTTTCAGTATTGATATCGCGCAACTCATGACAATAAATATTTCGCAAGCCACTGGCCTTTAATTTCATTTTTAAACGCAAATGTTGTTCATCAGGTAACAAGGGATACCAAATAGCATAAGTGCCACCCGCCCAACATTGTTGCGCGGCTAATAATAAACGCACGATTTGTTGATACTCTTTTTTTACTTCATAACTCGGGTCGATCAACACCAAACCACGCTTCGCTTGTTTAGGTGGTAATAATGCTAATAAACCTTCATAACCATCGCGATTATGCACATGCGCACGTTTATCGCGTTTTAATAATTCACTCAATTCGGGATATTCACGTGGATGTTGTTCAAACAAAATCATGTGATCTTCAGCACGCAAAGCCTGTGCAGCAAATAACGGTGAACCAGGATAATAACGAGGGTTAGCCCCCGTTTTATTCAATAACTCTTGGTAAGGTCGCAAGGTTTTTGGCCATTCACCTTGCAAAGCCCATAATTTCGCAATGCCTTGTTTATATTCATGGGTTTTCTGCGCGGCGGCGCTATCGAGTGCGTAATGTCCACGTCCTGCATGAGTATCAAAATACGCGAAAGCACTGTCTTTTTGCGTCGCTACTTGCAACAAGGTACTGAGTACCGCGTGTTTATGAACATCGGCAAAATTGCCCGCGTGAAAGCTGTGTAAATAACTGAGCATGGTGACGATTGCCTATCATTTCATAACGACGAGGGGCGGCGATTGTCCTTTGCTAGAAAGACAGGTGCAAGCCTTATTCCCAATCAATGCAAAACAAGCTTCTTAAATTTATCTGCTATCTTAATTTCGCTCAATGATAATAGTTCTTATTTACAAAAACAGCAAATTAAGCTAAGCTCTCTCATCATTTTTAGACTTTGGGCCAGCATCCTCTATGAAATACCTGCTCTCCTTAGGCTTTTTGAGTCTATTAGCCAGTCTCAGTCTCCAGGCGCATGCGACTCCTGTAATAGATGCTCCACGCGTCATTCAACATTACGCAGCTATCGCGCATGCAACTTTTAGCGATGCTTTAACCACCGCCCAAACATTAGATAAAGCCATTCACCAATTAATCGCAAAACCTACCGCCGCCAATTTGCAAACGGCGCGACTCGCTTGGAAAGCTGCGCGTATTCCTTATGGTCAAAGCGAAGTGTTTCGTTTTGGTAATGCAATCGTCGATGATTGGGAAGGACAAATTAACACCTGGCCACTGGATGAAGGCATGATTGATTATGTAGCCGGTGATTATGAGTTTGAATTAGGCAATGAAGGCGCAAAAGCGAATGTTATCGCTAACACGCAACTTAAAATCGGCGCCAAAATAATCGATGCAAGCATCATCACCCCAGAAATTCTAATTAGTTTGAATGAATTAAGTGGTTCAGAAGCGAATATTGCCACTGGCTATCACGCCATTGAATTTTTACTCTGGGGCCAAGATACTCATGGCACAGGATCCGGCGCTGGTGAACGCCCCGCGAGTGATTATGCTAAAGGCAACGCCTGCACTCATGGTAACTGCGACCGTCGCGGACAATTTTTACAAGCAGCGTCAACACTACTCGTCAAAGATTTACAGTGGATGGTTAATCAATGGGCGCCCCTGCAAAATAATAACTATCGCGCCAAACTTTTAGCTGAATCGTCCGATCAAGGTTTACGTAAAATACTTTACGGCATGGGCACATTAGCATTAGGCGAACTCGCAGGCGAGCGAACCAATGTAGCACTAGAAGCAAATTCTACCGAAGATGAACATGATTGCTTTAGTGACAATACACACAATTCTTTATACTTCAACGCGCAAGGTATTAAAAATATTTACACTGGCACTTACATTCGCATCGATGGAAGCGTGCTTAAAGGACCTAGTCTCGCCGAACTAATTGCCAGTAAAGACACAAAGGTTGCCGACAACCTCAAACAACAACTTGATAATACGCAAGCCGCATTACAAAAGATTGTCGATAGTGCAGAAAAAAATAATATGCACTTCGATCAACTTATAGCAGCCGATAATATTCAAGGTCATGTGTTACTCAGAAATGCCATTGCAGCGCTCATTAATACCGCGCGCGCCATTGAAAAAGGCGCTTTAACGTTGGGAATCAAAAATATTAATCCTGATGCACGCTAAACCCACGCTGTAAAATATCTGTTAGCGTGATTATCAGCAGAATATTGAATCTTTTGTACAATCAAAAACACTATTAATACAAAGGTGTTGAATGCATTATTTTAAAACACTCGCTTTAAGCCTATGCGCCACACTCGCATTTGCAACGGATGTACCTGATCCTCGTGAGTTATCTGGCGGAAGTACTACCGTTTTTAAAACAGGTATCAATGCCTATTCATTACCAGCCGCCAATATTAGCTTTGAAGAGCGTTTAAAATTTTCTTCTGGTAATAGTTTTTTTCGTAATCCCTGGGTCACAGCTCCCGCATCTACAGCGTCTCGTGATGGTTTAGGTCCACTATTTAATACCAATGGCTGTCAAAACTGCCATATCAAAGATGGACGTGGCCATCCACCAGAAGCTGATACAACCAATAACGTTTCTTTATTGGTCCGCATCAGCATTCCTACATCGACAGGTACAACCACAGAAGAACCTAATTACGGCGGACAATTGCAAGACTTTGCTATTCCGGGTGCAGAGCCAGAAGGTCAAATCAAAATTACTTACCAGCCCGTTAGTTTCACCTTTGGCGACGGCAGTGTTATCGAATTACGCCAACCAACCCTAGAGATTACTGATTTAAAATACGGCCCACTACATCCAACAACCTTGCTTTCCGCACGCATCGCACCGCCCATGATTGGCTTAGGTTTACTCGAATCCATTAGCGCTAAAGACATTTTAAAACACGCTGATGCCAAAGATAAAAATCAAGATGGTATCTCGGGCAAACCCAATTACGTATTAGACGTACAAACTAACAAAAAAGTCTTAGGTCGATTTGGCTGGAAAGCCGGACAACCAACCATTCTGCAACAATCCGCTGCTGCCTTTAATGGCGACATTGGTATTACCTCAACGCTTTTTCCAAAAGATGATTGCACCAACGCACAAACTGCGTGCTTAAAAGCAGTTGATGGCGGAACCCCTGAACTAGAAACTAATATTTTAGATTTAGTAAATTTTTATAGTCACCATTTAGCGGTGCCAGCCCGTCGCGACATTACTAATCCGATTACATTACGCGGCGAACAATTATTTCGTGATGCAAAATGCAACGCTTGTCACGTGGAAACATTTACCACCGCAAAACACAATGATTTCCCTGCACTTTCACAACAAACTATTCACCCCTATACCGATTTGTTATTGCACGATATGGGTAAAGGTTTAGCGGATAATCGCCCTGATGGAGATGCCAACGGGCAAGAATGGCGCACGCCACCTTTATGGGGTATTGGCTATACACAAGAAGTGAACGGTCATACTTTTTTCTTACATGACGGTCGGGCACGCAATCTGACTGAAGCTATTCTGTGGCATGGTGGTGAAGCTCAAGATGCACAACACGCTTTCATCAACATGCCCACAGCTGATCGAGAAGCCTTAATTAAATTTTTGGAATCTTTATGAACAAAATACATTTCAACTGTCAGCTACCTTTACTCTGCGTCATGCTGCTATTAAGCGCTTGTCAATCAGCACCTGTCCGTGAAGTTACGCCTTCTGCAGTAATTAGCACACAAGTACGTTTGTTAGATGAGCGCATAGAAAAATTAAAAATGGCTGCTGCCGAATTAAAAAATGCCAATCAATATTTATGCACCAATTACAATGCCGACACACTCGGCATTGCTCAAGAAAAATGGCGCGTTTTATTTACCCGCTGGCAAGGCTTACAAGGTATTAACATCACCTTAAACGAAGGTGTCAAATTAGATGGCTGGCTAATTCAATTTTGGCCCGACAAAAAAAACCTAACCGCCAACAAAATTGATAACCTTCTCGCTAATCCAAAAGCGACTGCGGAGACATTGCAGCAATTAGGTAAACCCGCGAACAATATAGGTGCTGCGGAATATTTTTTATTTGACGAAAAATTAATTAGCCAATCAACATTACAAAACACAGAACAATGCCAAGGTTTATTGTGGCTCAGCGATAGTTTAAAAATTCAAATACAGCAACTGGCTCAACAATACCAACAGCCTAATGGTGTCTCAGCTCAGTTGCTGCTGATGGCAAATCAAGATGCTGCGCAGCAACATTATGCTATTACTCAATTATTTGGCGTATTGGATGCGCAAATTGATGTCAGTGCAAAAAAAATCTCCACCATCATTGTCAATAACGAACAAGTGCAACCTCTATTTGCGGAAGCGTGGCGAGCTGATTATTCTTTGACGGCTTTACGTAAACAACTTTCTGCGATTGAAGAATTTTATCAAGGTGGTCGCGGTGGTATAGGATTAGATGATCTTGCGCGACAACAAGGCTTTAAAGTCCATGCTGAGCAATTTGAAACACGCCTAAAATTAGCCGAGCACACTCTTTCGCAGGAAACCGACTTACAAGAATTAATGAAAGATCCCATTAAAACATTAGATGCTCTACAAGAATCCTATGTTGCTATCACTCAAAGCCGCGATGCTTTGCACCAATTAGCGCAAGATTTAAATATCACGCTAAGCTTTAATGCCACTGATGGCGACTGAATTTAATCGCCGGCAATTTTTATTGTTAAGCGCCGCCGGCGTTTTAACACCTTCGTTGCTTTTAAATACCGCATTCGCGGATATTGCGCGCACCATTTTGTTAATCGGCGCTGCTAAAACGATTAATAACGATTTTTGTATTGCCGCCATTAATACGCAAGGTGAATTACGTTACAGCATCGCGCTGCCTGCACGCGCTCATGCCACTAGCGTACGCGCTGACGGCCAACATGCTATTTGCATGGCGCGCCGCCCAGGTTTTTATGCGGTGTTATTCAACCCGCACGATGGCAAAACGCTCAACATATTAACGCCACCCAAAAATCATCATTATTATGGACATGCGTGTTACAGCGCAGATGGTCAACATATTTTAATTACGGAAGGCAATATTAATAGCGAAGGCATTATTGGCATCTATCAAGCAAATGCCCCTTATCAACGCATTCATGAATGGCGCAATATCGGCATCGGTCCGCATGAATTATTATTAAATCCTACAACTCAGCATCTTGTAGTGGCCGTTGGCGGCATTCGTACCGAATGGCGTGAAAATATTAATATTGCTGATATGCAGCCGGCTTTATTATTTTTAAACTCACAAACAGGCGAACTGTTGAAACAACATACACTAAACAATTCGCAATTAAGCATACGGCATTTAGCCAGCACTAAAACCGGCGACATTATTATTGGAACCCAATATGAAGGAAGCGCGAGCGATAATCCCTCTCTCGTTTATCGCGCCAATTTACACACTCTGCAAGCACTACCCGCAACAACAACCCAATGGACAGACATGAATCATTATATTGGTTCGGTCGCAACAGCCGATTCACAGATTTTAGCTACCTCACCACGAGGCAATGCCGCGCTTTACTGGGCGGATGCAAATGCAGAACCTGAGCTAATTAATATGCGCGACGTCTGTGCGGCCTGTCCCGATCCGCAACAAGGTTTTTGGTTAGGCAGTGGCACGGGGCTTTACCGTCATCTTACGTCCACCTCAATTACAGCTTCTGAGCGATCCAACCATGAGCACCTTATTTGGGACAATCATTGGGTTAGTTTGCAAAGCACCACTGTTTAATCGCTAATTAATTACTTGCAAATAAGAATGGTTCTTATTAATATTCGTGAAGCATAACGTTTATGTGGCTCGCTCGCCCATCTCTTCTACGCATGCGTGAGCCCTTCCCGGATCATTCTATGAATGATCGGTATAACCCGAACCGAGAGATTAGCAATGAAAACACTGCGATATTTACTAATATCTATCACTGCCTTAAGTTGTACCACCAGCATCGCTGATGAGAATATATTCGGCTATGTAAAAGGCGCTGAAACCTTACCTGCCGAAAGCTGGGAAGTGTATCAATCGATTACCCAACGCACGGATAAAGGCATAGGCGATTACGAAGCACTCAATTTAAGCACAGAAGTAGAATATGGTTTTACGGATCGTTTAACCGGCGGCATAGCACTCAATGCGCAATCAATTGATACCCAAGGAATCATCATTGATGGTTATTTACCTAAAGATGAATCGTATAGTTTACGTACCTCAGGTGTCGAAGCTGCATTAAAATATAATTTTTTAAGTCCAGCAAAAGACGATTTTGGTTTAGCTGGCTATTTAGAATTTAGTAACAGTTGGTTAGATCCTCATTCCGGTCAAGATAAAGATACCTATTCAGTGGATTTAGCTTTACTGATGCAAAAATATTTCCTCGAAGGCCAATTAATTTGGGCAGGCAATGTTGCGATGGAAACAACTTATGCAAAACGCGATGAAATCGAAAATTTACCTGTCGGTTTTGAATGGCCAACAGAACCCGAAATGGAAATCGAACTCAGCGTTGGCACGGGCTTATCCTATCGCGTTGTTAGCAATTGGTTTATTGGTGCCGAAACTATTTATGAAACCGAATTTGAAACTGAAGTAGGACAAGAACGCTGGAGCTGGTTTGCCGGCCCAAGTATTCATTATGGCAGCGCCGATTGGTGGCTTACCTTAACTTACTTTAAACAGCTGGAAGGTGGTAAAGAACAATATCCTGATCAAGCTGACACCGACTTGCATTTAATCGAAAAAACCAAACAAGAAATTCGCGCCAAAATTGGCTTTAATTTCTAGGATAAAATGTAACATGAGCAATAATAGTTTTGGCAATTTCGTATTAATTCCGATGGTAGCACTCGCAACACCTGCGTTTGCGCAACAATATTTGCAAGCAGTGGATGCGCAAAAATTATTGTTTCCAGAAGCTGATACGTTTATTGATCAAAAAATATCGCTTAGCAAAGAACAAAGAGAAAAAATCAAAACGCTGGCGGGAGTCCGCCAGCGTTCTGCTGAACAACCCGTCTGGCGAGCAGAACGCAAAGGACAATTTTTAGGTTGGTTTATTATAGATAATGTAATCGGCAAACATGAATTTATTACGTATGCAACTGCGATTACACCTAGCGGCAGTGTTATCGGTATTGAAATTATGGAATATCGTGAAACTCATGGCAGCGCCGTACGAAATGCAGATTGGCGCAATCATTTTAAAGGCAAGAAATTACAAGACACGTTTAAACTTGATCAAGATGTCCCCAACATCAGCGGCGCTACTTTATCGTGCCGAAATGTATTGGATGGTGTGAAACGTCTATTAGCCTTACAAAAAGTCGCTTTAATGCATGAATGAAGTAAAACGTATGCAGCCTTTGCTGGGTACATTTGTTGAAATCAGCGTAATAAAAACCACTCAAAACCCAGATCATATACAAGCCTCTATCACGCAGGCTTTCCACATCATCAGCACTGTGCATACACTCATGAGTTTTCATGATCCCGACAGCGACTTATCACAGCTGAATCAAGCCAACGGAAAATCTATTGCACTGCATCCTTGGACCTTGCAAGTTTTACGCTTAGCTAAGTTAATCAGCATTCACTCACAACATTTATTTAATTGCACCGTCGGTGGCGCACTGATTCGTCAAGGCGCATTACCGGAGCATAAAAAATCGGCAATCACAGATTATGGCAATGCTGATGATATTATAATTAATAAAAAAACCGCTCAATTAAGCCGCAGCATCCACATTACGCTAGATGGCATCGCTAAAGGGTATGCCATCGATCGTGCAGTGAGCATGCTAAAAAAACACGGGCATCATACTGGCTGGATAAATGCGGGTGGAGATATCCGTGTTTTTGGCGACCTCTCATTACCCATTCAACGTCGACAAACGAATGGCGTTTTAACGACAGTGACCACCGTTAAAAACGCCGCGATTGCAACATCTTGCTGGCAAGCCAGTTATAATCCGCGTTTTCCAGCTCTCATTATTTCGACGGCCGCGCAAACACCGAGCATTAACATAGCAACTGTACAAGCTCACACGGCTTGGCGCGCCGATGCTTTGACTAAAGTTGCATTATTAGCAACTGATGCGCAACGCGCTGCTTTAATTATGACCTTAAAAGGTCAATTAATTTCTGAACACTAACGAGATATTGTATGCGCGGCTATCCAGCACTATTTAGCAACTTCATTACCTTAATCGTCGCATTATTATTTTTAAGCGGCTGTTTATTAATTCCTACCATGCTGGATATGCGACTAGAGTGGGAACTAGACTTATGGCGTCCCAGCAATAATTGGCGCTGGAGCATTGCCATCATTCATACATTGACCGCGATTGTGATGGCATTAATTTTAGGCGCATTGTGGAGCATTCATATACGCGTAGGCTTACGCCAAAAAAAGCACCATCGTAGCGGCTTATTGATGCTGGCACTTTTTACTGCGTTAATGTTAACAAGCGTGATTATTTTCTACTCAGGCAACGAACAAATTTCAGTTTATGCCAGCTTGATCCACACTCTAATAGGTGGCGCATTGCTTATGCTATTTTATTATCATCGCTCAACCGGGATTAGAATGCGCCATACACATCATCACGCCAAATAATTAATTATAAAATTCATAGAGCGTAATTTAACTCAGCGATCTATCATCTATTCTCTTGAAAAAACTATTGTTAATATCGGAAGTCCATTTTAATTATCCAGTCGTTTTAGCCTATCTATCCTAGAAATTTTGACTTAGAATCGAGCCATTCATACTACCAGCCGATTGCAAATCCGACATCGCCGTGAAAATATCGAACTCTCATAAACTATTCGCTTACTTCGCACTGGCACTCTGGCTGCTCTCCAGTTGGACCGGGGCGCATAAGCATTTATGTTTTGATGGCCAGGAAACACCGGTCTCATATCACGCCACGCTGTTAGGTGATCACCTCACGCATCATGCAGACGAACAACATCTAGATGAAGATGTTGAGCTACAACAACCTACGCTTATAAAAATCATTAAGTGGGATTCACTAATTGGACTTATAGCAGCATTTTTTGTGTTGGTTTTATGGATTCGTTCTCGCATCACTCCTACGTATTCTATTACTTTTCGCGCCACTCCTATATATCATTTACGTCCTCCCTCACACGCGCCTCCTGCAATTCCAGCCTAAGTTCTCTGTAATAACTTAGATTGCCGTTAACTACCACTTGGTAGTGCGGTCTTTTCGCTGGAGTTTTTATGAAATATATTTTTACTGCATTGCTTATCGTTGTTAACACGTGGTCGTTATCTACCCAGGCCGCTAGTGACGTCACTACTACGCCTCACAACATTACACTTGCCGACGCTATTCGCGCCACGCTACAACACAATCCTGAATTAATCGGCTATAAATTTCGTTCCAAAGTCATAGACGGCGAACGTCAAACCGCAAGATTAAGACCCGCTTGGCGAATCGGCGCAGAGATTGAAAATGCATATGGTTCCGATGCTTATGCAGATACTGATAATGCTGAGCTAACATTTTCACTGGCATCACTCATAGAACTCGGCGGTCAACGCGATGCGCGCATTAATGTAGTGAATGCGCGTCAACAACAACTAGCTTCTCAACAACGTGCCGCCACCTTAAAAGTACTTGGGGATGTCACTCAACATTTTATTATGTTGGTTGCCGCACAAGAAAAATTAGCTTTGGAATTAGAAGCCGAAAGCTTAGCACAGCAAACAGTGATCGCACTTAATATGCAAGTCCAAGCAGGACGCAGTGCCAATGCAGAATTATCGCGCGCACGAGCTGCGTTAGCCCATGCTGGTCTACAAATACAAAAAGCGCGGCAATCTGTTAATCAACAACGTTTGCAACTAAGTTTATATTGGGCAGATGCTGCCCCTGGTTTTAAAAACGCAGAAGCAAATCTTTTTTCGCTGCCTCCACCGCTTTCGTTAGCAGAATTGCAAAATAACTTAGCCTCAAATCCTGACGCTGAACTTCTTGAGCGCGAAGTAACATTACGTCAAGCGCAACGCCGACAGGCAGAAACAACCACAGCCGGCATTGAATGGAACGCGGGTTATCGCCGTTTTGAAGCGAACGAAGAAACGGCTTATGTGTTTGGTCTGAGCGTGCCACTGGGTCTTGGACGTCGCAATGCAGGTGCTATTGCTACCGCAACTGCAGAAGAAGAAAGCGCTTTGCTTTATCAACGCACGGCACAAATGCAGTTAGAAGCACAATTACTCGCTAGTTATGAAATTTATACTTTAGCTTCTGCCGAAGCAGAAAGTTTACAAACTCACATAGTGCCTTTACTGCAAACCGCTACTCGCACAACCTTTGACGCATTTCGTCAAGGACGCTACAGCTATTTAGAATTAAACCAAGCACAGCGCGAATTACTGTATGCAAAAAGCGCATTGATTGATGCTGCAGTTCGAGTACATCAAGCGCGAATTGAGATTGAACGCATGACGGGTTCACTACCCAATGACGCTAATGAAGCGACATCTACTAAATTTTTTCGTGAGGTAACACCATGAACTTATCCAAACCTATTCATATATTTTCAGTAATGCTTTTATTTTTATTCAGCAGTGTAATTTTTTTTAAAGTCTTTGCTGCGGGCGATCACGCAGAAAATTTAGAATCTGAAGAATTCACTAAAGGTCCGCACAATGGCCGCTTATTAATCGACGATGATTTCCAAGTAGAACTGGCTATTTTTGAAAAAGGCGTGCCGCCAGAATATCGTGCTTGGGCTAGCATAGACAACAAACCACTCGCACCTAAGGATTGGCAGCTCAGTGTAAAACTAACGCGCTTGGGTGGACAAATTGATAATTTTCGTTTTACGCAAGAACAAGATTTCCTGCGCGGGGACGCTGAAGTGACAGAACCTCATTCTTTTGATGTATCAGTAACCGCCACTTATAAAAATAAACAACATCACTGGACATTTGCATCCTATGAAGGACGTATTCAACTCAATGCAGATTTAGCAAAACGTTCCGGCATTGTCACCGCTAAAGCTAGCGCAGGAAGCTTAGCTGAAACGATACGTTTTTATGCGCAATTGAATCATGATCCCGCTGCCATCCGTCAACTCAGCGCACGTTATCCAGGGATTGTTAAACAAGTAAATATCAAGGTTGGTAAAAACGTCAAAGCAGGCGATATCTTAGCTACGATTGAAGCCAATGAAAGTTTACAACCTTACATCATTACCACGCCAATCAGCGGTGTCATAACAGCTCGACATGCTCACACGGGTGAAATCACTGGTGAACAACCATTGTTTACAGTCGTTGATTCCAGTCGTTTGCAATTAAGTTTTCCGGTATTTGCTCAAGATGCTGCGAAAATAAAAACTGGCCAAACCGTTCAACTAATGGTGGATTCACAAACGATATCCACCAAATTAGATTCAGTGAGTGCCGCGAATGATGGCACACCTGCACTACTGGCGCTGGCATCATTAGATAATCACAAAGCGCATTGGATAGCGGGAAGTCGTGTCCCTGTAACCGTCACAACTGAACACATCAATGTCGCATTACGCGTTGATAATCGAGCACTGCAATCTTTCCGTGATTGGCAAGTAGTGTTTATCCAGATTGGTGACACTTACGAAATTCGTCCACTCGAATTAGGACGTACTGATGGTCAATTCACCGAAGTATTAGCAGGACTAAACTCTGGTGATACTTATGTGGTGGGAAACAGTTATTTACTGAAGTCTGACCTGGAGAAATCCGGCGCCAGTCATGATCACTAAGAGGCCAATGACATGATTGAGTTTTGCTTAAGAACAGCTATCGATCGACGTTGGTTGGTGATGTGCGCAGTGCTAGGGTTAATTGTTTTAGGACTTTGGAATTATCAACAACTTCCCATTGATGCAGTGCCTGACATTACTAATGTACAAGTGCAAATTAATACCGAAGCACCCGGCTATTCACCACTTGAAATCGAACAACGCATCACGTACGCCGTCGAAACAGCTTTAGCGGGTTTACCAAAACTCGCTTATACACGCTCTATTTCTCGTTACGGTTTATCTCAAGTAACGGTCGTATTCGAAGAAGGTACCGATCTTTATTTCGCACGTAATCTCATCAATGAACGCTTAGGTCAAATCAAAAGCGAGCTACCTAATAATATAGAACCCGTAATGGGGCCTATTGCGACGGGGCTCGGCGAAATATTTATGTACACAGTACAAGCAGCTCCCGGTGCTAAACAAAGTAATGGGGCATCGATTGATGCTACTTATTTACGTGAAGTACAAGATTGGATTATTAGACCTCAATTAATGCAAGTAAAAGGTGTAATTGAAATAAATTCTATTGGTGGTTACACCAAGCAATATCACATCACACCGGATCCGGCCAAACTTCTGCAATGGAAGCTAAGCATGGACGATATAAAAAAAGCACTCGAACATAACAATAGCAATCGAGGCGCAGGTTATCTCGAGCGCGATGGCCAACAATTACTCGTGCGTTCACCCGGTCAACTTTTTAACCTAGATGACATTCGGAATGTCCCTGTTGTGCAACATCGTGGCATCACTATTCGCATTCACGATATTGCTGAAGTCGCTATCGGCAAAGAATTACGTACCGGTGCCGCCACTCAAAACGGGCAAGAAACCGTGCTGGGAACTGCGATGATGCTGGTGGGTGAAAATTCACGAGAAGTCGCACGCAGCATTGCAGCACGATTAATTGAAGTTAATCGTTCTTTACCAGCAGGCGTAACGGCAAAAACAGTTTATGACCGCACAACATTAGTAGATAAAGCCATCGCCACCGTACAAAAAAATCTTTTGGAAGGTGCACTACTCGTTATTATTGTGTTGTTTGCATTACTCGGTAACTTACGCGCCGCACTGATTACTGCTGCCGTTATTCCTATTACCATGTTGATGACAATTACCGGCATGGTGAAAGCCGGCGTCTCCGCGAACTTAATGAGTTTAGGAGCGTTAGATTTTGGATTAATTGTTGATGGTGCGGTAATTATTATTGAAAATTGCATTCGCCGTTTGGCAGAAGCACAGCGTGCCAATAACGGATTGTTAACACTAAAAGAACGCTTAACATTAGCTTTTGATGCAAGCAACGAAGTCATTCGACCGAGTTTATTTGGCGTAGGCATTATAACATTAGTGTACTTACCGATTTTTTCGCTCACTGGCGTTGAAGGTAAAATGTTTCACCCCATGGCCATCACGGTGGTTATCGCATTATCTGCGGCGTTATTACTGTCGCTTACTTTCGTACCAGCAGCCATTGCGTTATTCATGAACGGTAAAGTGTCCGAACATGAAAACCGCATTATGCTGATTGCAAAAAAATTTTATCGGCCGTGCTTATTGCTAGCCTTACAATGGCGCAAAACTATCATCGCTATTGCTGCATTACTCGTTATTCTTTGCAGTTGGCTTGCCACTACATTGGGGTCAGAATTCATTCCACAATTTGATGAAGGTGATATCGCATTACATGCTTTGCGCATTCCGGGCACAGGCTTAGAACAAGCCATCGCTATGCAATCGATATTAGAAGAACGTCTTAAAGAATTTCCCGAAGTCAAAAATGTATTTGCAAAAATGGGCACCGCGGATGTCGCAACCGATCCTATGCCCCCTTCTGTTGCTGACAATTTTGTGATTTTAAAACCGCGCGATCAATGGCCAGATCCTAGCCGCAGTAAAATCGATTTAATAAATGCCATGGAATCTGCTGTTCGTAAATTACCTGGGAACAACTATGAATTTACGCAACCCATTCAAATGCGTTTTAATGAGTTGATATCAGGTGTTCGTACTGATCTCGGGATCAAAGTCATGGGTGACGATCTCGATCAATTAGTACGTTCGGCTAATGAAATTCTAGAAGTGCTAGAAACACTAGAAGGCGTTGCAGATCCACGCGTTGAACAAGTCACTGGTTTACCCGTCCTTTCCATTATTCCTAAACGTGAAGCACTGGCACGCTATGGAATCAGCGTGTCGGATTTACAAGATTTAATTGCGACGGCTATTGCAGGAGAAAAAGCCGGTCAAATCTTTGAAGGTGATCGTCGATTTGAATTAGTCATTCGTTTACCTGAAAAACTGCGGAGCAACGTAAAAGAATTAGAACGTTTACCGATTCCTATTAGCTCTGCATTCTCAACTAACCGTAACCTCTCTCGCGAACATCATGGTTTTGTACCATTAGCAGAATTAGCCGCATTGACATTGGCACCTGCACCCAATCAAGTAAGCCGAGAAAATGGTAAACGATTAGTCGTCGTAACAGCTAATATACGTGGTCGTGACATCGGTTCATTTGTGGAAGAAGCACAAGCGTTGATTATAGAGCGCGTCAAATTGCCTGCGGGTTATTGGTTAGAGTACGGCGGCACTTTTGAACAAATTGAATCCGCAAGCAGCCGTTTAAGCTGGGTCGTTCCGTTAACACTTTTGATGGTGATTGGCTTATTGGTACTTGCTTTTGGCTCGCTTAAAGATGCGCTTATTATTTTTACCGGTGTACCGCTTGCATTAACCGGTGGTGTACTCGCACTCTGGTTGCGTGGCATGCCCATGTCTATTTCAGCGGGCATTGGATTTATTGCGCTATCAGGCATTGCGGTACTAAACGGTTTAGTGATGCTGACATTTATTCGCAATCTTTGGGAGAAAACTCGCGATTTACAACATGCTATTGTTGAAGGCGCACTTACCCGCTTACGCCCGGTATTAATGACCGCTTTAGTAGCAAGCTTAGGTTTTGTGCCAATGGCATTTAATATCGGAATAGGTGCTGAAGTGCAGCGTCCATTAGCAACAGTCGTAATAGGAGGAATTATTTCTTCAACACTACTTACGCTATTAGTGTTACCTGTACTTTATCGAATGATACATAACCATGATCGTCATCACCCAATATAATCTGTAACGCATACTCATAAAATAAGTTTTAGGGTTTAGCAATAAGTTAAACCCTAAAAACTTAGGTGAATTTATTTATTCAAAATCCAGCTAATCTTTATTTAAGATAAGTCAATTTAATCACCGTCGCAAATAAACAGCATACCAAAACAAACTATTAAACCAACAAATCATCAGAGTCCAAACATCATGTGAAATAAAATGCGCGCCTCTTAATTGCTGAGAAAAACCTAAGATCGTACCCAACAATAATGCACTGACTAAACCATGCCAACGATAACGTGACGCATACACTAAACAAAAAAAATAAATGCCTATCCATGCATAACCCGCACTAGCATGTGCGGCGGGAAAACAATGACCCATAACACCACCCCATTGCGACCACGCAAATGGAGAGATGTATTCATGTTGACCACCGTAACGCAATAAATCCCAAGGGCAATAAGCAGGATTAAATTTTTTCAATAATCCGATATACGCACTCGATAACAAACCCGCGATTAACAAATAAATAAATCCGCGCCGATAAGGTTTGAGTACAGCTACCACCGCGCCCGCAATCCACAATAATAAAACCAATAAACCGATACTCAGCGATAGATAACGTCCACCGTCATGAAAAATGGTTTTAAACCAATGAGCGCCACGCAAATTCCATTCTTGATCTTGCCACTGAAATAACGCATCCGCTAACGCAAAATCAATTTCAAAATAAATTATTAGCAATGAAAATATAGCAAACAATAAAATCGGTATGCCAGCATGTTGCCACCAGAAATGTGAGGTTTCGGTATCCCTATTATTCATAGCCCGGATCATCTCTTTTAATGAGTTGAAGGCTTAGCCTTAAGAGCATCATCTACCGGCCAAGCATTAAGTTTATTTCGATAGATAAAGCTAGCGCCTTGATAAAAAGCGATATTTTCTAACAATAAAGGATCATCATCAGCTGGTTTTGTCACAATAGGATCTTCGCTTAAGGCATCTTCTTGTTGCATAACTATTTTTTTCGGACCCAATATAGACATTTTCCCGTGCTGATAAAGTCCTAAATACTGGTAACTTCCTACTAAGGCGCGCTCTTCTGCTGGCGTCATTGTTAAAATATTTTTACCGAAAAAATTAGACTCATAACTCATACCTAATAATGCTAATAAAGTGGGAGCCACATCAATTTGACTAGCCACTTTATCCACTTTTGCAGCAGCAATATGTTTTGGGCTATAGATAATCAAAGGAATATGATAACGGTTAAGGGGTAATCGCACTTTTCCTTCACTGCGCGCGCAATGATCCGCAACAATCACAAAAATAGTATCAGCAAACCACGGCTTATACTTAGCGCGCTCTATAAAATTATTAATGGCCCAGTCAGTATATTTCACGGCACCATTCCGTCCGTGACCAGAAGGGATATCAATCCGGCGATCAGGATAGGTATAAGGCCGGTGATTTGAGGTGGTCATAATGTGGTGAAAAAATGGTCGATCCGCTTTGTAAGAAATATCTGCCTGTTTAATGGCTTGTGTAAAAGTAAATTCATCAGCCATCCCCCACGCATTTTCAAAACCAATTTCGTTATTGGCTACGCGACTTTGATCGACAATTTCATAGCCATTACCTGAAAAAAATTCATTCATATTGTCAAAATAACCGCGTCCTCCATAAATAAAGCGAGCGTCATAACCTTTCTTTCTTAAAACATTGCCTAACGACCACATGTTTTTTTCTTTGCCAATGCGTTTCACAATAGAACGACCCGGGGTTGGTGGAATCGATAAAGTAACCGCTTCCAAGCCACGATCAGTCCGAGTACCCGTAGAATAAAATTGCGTAAAAAATAAACTGTTATCGGCGAGTTTATCTAAATTCGGTGTAAGTCCTGCCTCATTTCCAAAATGCTGCATGAAATCGCCGCTCAAACTTTCGACCATAATCAACATGATGTTTAAACGCTTCTCAGGCCCAGTATTAACGACCTCGCGCCGAATCGAATACAGATCGTCATTTATAAAACGAGCATCTGGCTGAATTACTTCAGATTTCAAGGTTTTCGAAATTAGTTTGTCATCCAAGGACACGTAAAACTGACCGTAATCTATTTGATTATTACGCAAAGCTGCAAAAAATTGATAAGGACCATTACTGCCTAATTCATTCACATAAACGTTATTTGATATTTGACGAGCACCCTGACCTAAGCATAGAAAAATCACTATAGGAGCAATCAGAAATAAACTGCCAAGCTGAAAACGAGTAGACAATGGCGCATGAAAACTCAACGAACGCCGAACAGATCGTCTAATCACAAGATAGATAATCGTACTAAACACGAACATTGCCGAGAGCAAACCACCTAGCGGATATGACTCTTTAATATTGTCAAAAACTTCACGTTTATTAGCCAAATAATCAATCGCGATGAAGTTAAAGCGTGCGCCAAACTCATCCCAGAAAAGCCACTCCGCCACACCTATGAACCATAAAACATAGATACTCGCAAATACCAACACATGAATAAATATTTTATTAAAAGTAGACTGCCAAACACGGTTTGGCACCAACGCCACATATAAAGCCAACAATCCGAGCGCGTATGCAATAAAACCAATGTCATACACTAAGCCCACAAGCATAGCTAACAACACGTCAATAAAAGAAAAGTGCAGCTCCGGAAGATTAAAAACCAGAATTATCCGCGTAATAAAAAAGCTCGTTAAAGCCAGCAGCGCCATGCTGAAAAGAAGCAGAAAGCGGGAACGCACTAAGGCCCCAACACAACTTACTATTGCACGTAACCACAACATAACACTTCCTCTAGAAAAACAGAGGAAGAAAATAGCAGCTCTTGCGTTAACAAAACGTTAATAACTGCTTAGCTTAATACAGAGGATTAATGAGACGAATCAGACGGCCAAGTGATCGTAAATTCATGGCCGCCCACATGACATTGATAAGTAACTAGCCAGTGATGGTATTCACAGATGCGTTTCACAATAGACAAGCCGATCCCCGCGCCCGAAGAATCGGTAGCTTTAACGAAGCGCTCAAATATATGCGCGCTGATATCGGCAGGTAACGCATCCCCTGAACTCGTAATGCGCAGTGATTGCTTATCCACTACCACACTTATTGCGCCTTCGAGAGTATAAGCGAAAGCATTTTTAATTAAATTATTAATGACAACTGCAACTAAAGCTGGATTCGCCTGTACCTGCAATACCGCAAGCTGAATATATTCGATCTTCACATTAGGTCGCGCGCTATTCCTTAATTGTTCATCCAAACATTGCTCGACCATTTTATTAATCTCGCAGTTAGCCTGCTCAGCGCTGAAACCATCCATCGCGCGTGATAACTGTAAAAATGCCGCGACCATTTCAGCTGAGTCGTTTAAAGCACGCTGCAATCGCGCTAAAGCGGCTAACTCTTGATCATTTAAACGGTCACGCGCTAATGACATTACATCTACAGCACTTTGCATAACCATCAAAGGTGTTCTTAGCTCATGACTAATATCACCTGTAAATAAACGTTCGCGATTGAGAAATTCCTGTTGCTCGGTGAGTTTTTCTGCAAAAGCTAACGCTAAAAATCCAACCTCATCATCAGCATAAAAATTATTTTCTACAGAAATTAACTGATCATTCTTAACATCATTCGCCAAGGCAATAACCGGCGCAATAGCGCTGGCTGAAATACGACGCGCAGTCCAATACGCGAGCAAGGTAAGTGTTAATACGCTGAGCATTAAAGAAAATAAAATCCGTATTTCGCGAGTTTCAAAATCTGTTTGATCAAACGTAATGAAATACATCGATTGCGCGTGCGCTTTAACTAAGACAAAAAAATCGCGCTCAGGTAACTCAACCTCCCAAAATCCGGGCGGCATGTCTTTTAGAAAAGTGGGTTTATTAAGCGTTTTATCAGTATAAATTTTAATGCCCGCCGGCCAATTTTGGAAACTTCCGGCAGGTGAATACTCAATCAAGTTAATAGCCCAAATCGAAAAATTTTCTACGTAGTTGCGAAATAATTTATCTTCAATCGTATGTATTACAGAAAACATAGCAATTGAAAATAATAAACACGTAATAAAAACTAAACCGGTAAAATACAGCGTTATCCGTAACTGAAGTTTAAGACGCATCAAAGTTCACCATTTTGAATCCTATGCCCCGCACAGTATATAAAAAATTAGTGCCAAAGGGCTTATCAATCGCATCGCGCAAAGCATGAATATGCACTTTCAAAGCATCACTATCTGGTACATTGTCGCCCCATATATCGCGCTCTAACTGTTCACGAGGGACGACATTTGGCGAGGCTTGCATTAACGTTTGTAAAATACGAAATCCAATCGGGCTTAAAGTAATTTCCATACTTCTATGCGTGACACGATGTTGAGCAACATCACAGATCAGTTCGCCGACTTGTAACAAGCCCCATTGTTCGTTGACTCGGCTACGCCGATATTGCGCACGAATCCTAGCGTCTAATTCTACTAAGGAAAAAGGCTTTACCAAATAATCATCTGCGCCAACGTCCAAGCCTTGCACACGATCATCGACTTTATCGCGCGCCGTTAACATGATAACAGGTGTCGCATTATGTAAGTCTTCGCGTAAGCGCCGACAAATTTCAATACCATTAACACCCGGCAATAAAATATCCAAAACAATAACATCATAGGTTTCTTTGCCGAGCAGATGCATAGCCGTATTACCGTCCGCCGCAACGTCGACAACATGCGCCTGGCTTTCTAAATAAGCGCAAATGTTTTCTAAAATATCCCGATTATCTTCAACGATTAGAATTTTCATAAGCGACATCAGGCTTGAATATAATCAAAATCCAAAAGGTTTCAATGGGGCTTTTTTTGTTTTGCTCGATCAATAATAATCGAAACCAAAATAGAAGAACCAATGAGAGCACCGATAATTATCAATGACCAATTAATCGGAAACTTTCCACCAAAGGCCTCGTTGAGCCATACCATTTTTAACCCCACAAAGACTAATACTGACGCTAATCCATATTTTATGTAACCAAATCTGTCCATAACGCCTACCAACATGAAATACATCGATCTTAAACCTAAAATTGCGAAAATGTTTGACGTAAAAACAATCAATGGTTCTTTCGTCAGCGCAAAAATTGCTGGCACAGAATCTACCGCAAAAATAATATCGCTCAGCTCAAGAAAGATCAGCGCTAAAAATAGCGGCGTTACATATGTAAGGCCATTTTTTTTAAAGAAGAATTTCTGCCCTTCAATGTGAGGATGGACTCTAAATATTTTATTAATTATTTTAATAATGAAATTGTTTTCTAGGCTCTGAGGCTCAGTGCCAGCGAAAAACATTTTAACGCCGGTTAATATCAACAAACCGCCAAAGAAAATAACTACCCAGTGGTACTGCATGAGCACGGAACCTAAAGCAATAAAAATACCGCGGAACACCAGAGCGCCAAGAATCCCCCAGAACAACACTCGGTGTTGGTATTGTTTCGGAATTCCAAAATAAGCAAATACCACAGCAAAAATAAAGATATTGTCGATTGCGAGTGATTTCTCAACGACAAAACCAGTTAAAAACTCTAGTGCTGAAATTTTAGCCTGACCATCAGGATCAAACCCGGGAATCGATGTGTAAAACTCGTGTGTCGAGAAACGATATTGAGCATACAGATAGAACAAATAATTAAAGATGAGGGCAAGACTAATCCAAATCGTTGTCCAGATAGCCGCTTCTTTAAAACTAATTTCATGAGATTTTTTATGGAACACACCAAGATCTAGCGCGAGCATTACCAAAACAAAAGTAATAAATCCTAAATAAAACCACCAATAATCTGAAAATGGGAAAAGTATCATGTGGAAATTCCGTCCTCATTAATCGTTAATCGTTAATCGTTAATCGTTAATCGTTAATCGTTAATCGTTAATCGTTAATCGTTAATCCTGAATATTGACGATATTTCGCGGCAAAAACTACTTTTCTTTTTTTTGCATTTCCACCATCCCTAGTGGTCATCCAACTATTTAATTTCTCGGCTTCAAATTCCGCTATTTTATTTCAGCCATAAAAAAACACGCTTGCGCGTGTTGTTTTATAACTGGCGGAGAGAGAGGGATTCGAACCCTCGATACGCTATTAACGTATACACACTTTCCAGGCGTGCTCCTTCAACCACTCGGACACCTCTCCGGACACGAACATTTAGCGATAAAAAAATGCGGCTCGCTTAAAACGTAACGGAGCCCAAAGGCTCCGCTCGTTTTTTATACACACTTCGGATATCTCAACCCGAACCGCCACCAGTGGTCTGGTATCCGGTTAACGCTGTACATAATAAGCCACAACGCTGCGCTTTATAGCGCAAGCGCTGAGTAAATTCAACCGCTGCTGCGCAAAAGCGCTTTATGCCCAATGAATCGACAGTAAATATTTAAATCCAAATATCATCAGCACGGTAAACATCACGAGATTTAAGAACGCTATGCTCACAAACCGACATGCCGGATCACGCATCGCAAATATAGTCGCAGCAAGGGTCGCAGGCACACCCAGCGCACCCGCTAAAATGTAGCTAAACCAATAAAAATACGGACTTACTCGCCACGCGATGAGAAGCATAACAACAACGATCAGGGTCCAAACACACGCCAATAAAGTCCAACGATTACCACTATTCCATTAATTCATTTAAGCACCTGCATCACCGCGTGGCGTATAAATAGGTGTAGGGCCATTATTGATATGTTTGCCATCGATACTGGTGATTTTTGCCGTGCCTTGTTTTTCCACTTGATCAATGCGAATCACGGAATGCATCGGCACCATGGTCATTTTCACGGCGGCAAATTCAGTTTTTAAACGCTCTTGGCCCGGATCGACTAGCACGCCGGAGGTTTCATCAAACAAGATGTCTTCGATGATGACGAAACCATATAGATCACCTTGATACACATGACGTGCGTAAATTTCATAAACTTTGTCTTCATTTAAGAAGCGCACTTTGTATAACGTTTTTGTCATTTAAACCTCGATCAATGTGTAGACAACATCTTTAATACTTACGCAACTTAAGCAGCCCATCAACGCGGCTGCAACATGATAACGGCCATGCCCGTGAACGCGATTAAAACCCCTGCAACATCCCACTGTGTAGGGCGCACGCCATTAACCGCCCAAAGCCACAAAATAGCAATGCCGATGTAAACCCCGCCATAAGCCGCATACACCCGCCCCGCTGCGGTATCGTGCAAGGTTAATAGCCATACAAATAACGCCAGACTTAAGGCCGCCGGTAGCAGCAACCAAACAGAGCGTTGTTCTTTGAGCCATAAATAAGGTAAGTAGCATCCCACGATTTCTGCTAATGCAGTGGCTACATACAGAAAGAAAAATTTCATGCAGAGGTTTGTTGAAGCATGTCGTTCTCTTGGGAAATCAAATTCGCTGGGGAGATAAGACAGATGAGAATATATAAATGGCGGAGGGGGTGGGATTTGAACCCACGAGGGACGTGAATCCCTGCCGGTTTTCAAGACCGGTGCATTCAACCGCTCTGCCACCCCTCCGAACCAACTCAACACCGGCGCAAGGCCATGCGATGAGGGGCGCAATCATACCGAAAAACACCTCGGCATGACCAGCTGAAAATCGCGTTGGGCTTACGCTTTATTGTTTATGTTTAACACCTGCAAACCACCCATGTAAGGATGTAGCACTTTGGGAATGAACACCGAGCCATCGGCTTGCTGATAATTCTCTAGAATCGCCACCAGCGTACGCCCCACTGCCAAGCCGGAGCCATTCAGGGTATGCAGCAATTCGGGTTTGCCCGTTTCCGGATTGCGCCAACGCGCTTTCATACGCCGGGCCTGGAAGTCGACAAAATTACTACACGAAGAAATCTCGCGATATTTAGCTTGAGCAGGCAACCACACTTCTAAATCGTAAGTTTTGGCCGCCGAAAAACCCACATCACCCGCGCACAAGGCGAGCACGCGATAGGGCAATTCCAACGCTTGCAACACCGCTTCGGCATGTTGCGTTAACGCTTCTAATGCAGCCCATGAATCTTCGGGACGAACAAACTGCACCAACTCCACTTTTTCAAACTGATGTTGACGAATCATGCCGCGCGTATCTTTGCCATAAGAACCGGCTTCCGAACGAAAACAGGGTGTGTGCGCTACATACTGCAACGGCAAGGCACTGGCTTCGACAATTTCATCGCGCAACATATTAGTGACGGGGACTTCAGCGGTGGGAATCAAGTAATACGGCTGCTCACCTTTTAACGCGAACAAATCCGCTTCAAATTTGGGCAACTGGCCAGTGCCTTTCAAACTATCGGCATTGACGATGTAAGGCACATTCACTTCAACATAACCGTGTTGCCGTGTATGCAAATCCAACATGAACTGAATCAAAGCGCGATGCAAACGTGCGACACCACCCCGCATCACCGCAAAGCGCGTGCCGGTAATTTTTGCACCCAACTCAAAATCTAACTCGCCTAAGGCAGCGCCCACATCCACATGATCACGCGCGGCAAATGCTAATGGCGTCGGCTGACCCCAACGGCGGACTTCCACATTCTGCGTTTCATCACGGCCATCCGGCACCGACGCATCTAAAAGATTGGGAATACCCCACAAATGAGTTTCTAACTCCGCTTGCACACTTTCAAATTCTGTTTCGGTGGCTTTTAACGCATCACCCAGTTCAGCTACTTCTAAACGCAAAGGCTCAATATCCACACCCCTGGCTTTCGCTTGGCCAATTTCTTTAGAGCGGCTATTTCGTAAACTCTGCAATTCTTCCGTTTTCATCTGCAAGGTTTTGCGGCGTTCTTCTAAGTGCGCAAACAACGCAGTGTCCAACACAAAACCACGGCGCGCCAACTGCGTAGCCACTGCCATTAAATCGGTGCGTAATAATTTAGGGTCTAACATGGGAATAACTCGGGTTCAAAAGGAAAAATAACGGACATTATTCTAACGGATTCAGCTGCAGATGACATGCACTCCCTCGCTACTCATCATGCTTGCGGCCTTGCATAAATAGACTGTATTGCTCAATAGCAAAATACAAAATGGCGCCGAGTAAACCACTGTACAAACATAACTTATGCAGCGCTTCTACCGACATAATGCCCAACAAACCATTTGCAAATGAAAACGGTGATAAAGGTTCTATATCAACGTGCATAATACTGTCTAATATCACGTGACTATAAGTGCCAATAAAGGCACTGAGAAAAGCTACCCACCAGGTAATAACAATAAAACCTTGCTTGTCATTCGAAAAACATCGCAACAACCATTCAGCCAAATATTTACCGCTCAACGCAACAAACACCGCAAGCAAACTGGCGCCGACATACGTATGCGTAAAACCATGCAGATGTCCCTCGCCGCTTATCAACACAATCAACGGTTGAATATCCATCACAATCTGCGCCCAGCCAAACACCATTAAACTAAAACTGCTTTGCAACAAAGCTTTGATTAGTAAGCCGGGCCCCATATGCAATGGCGTAAATGGCACAATAAATTCCTACTCTTTAAAATACTTTCAGTTATTTAACTACTTTAGGAGGCATAGGCGCAACGTAACCCACACCTAACAACAAAGCACCGACCATCAAAAATGCCGTGATGCTATATAAAGTATCGCGTTCGTCTAGATCAACAAAAAACAATTTAACAATCACCAAGCCCATTAAAGCAGCGCCTATATTCCACCCATCGCGTTGTTGTTTGCGGCTGGCAAAAATCAACAATGCAATTGCGCTTAAGGCCCATGTAATCGTTAAAGTCGCTTGCAGTAGTTGCGAAGCCCACCAACTATCTAATGCATAAGGCAAATCATAAAAATGATAATGCACACGCGCAGCCGTGGCGCTTAACCAAACGAACAAGGTCAAACCTATTGCCATCAAACATTGGCGCGTTGTTAACGATGCCGGCAAATCTACATCCTTCATCACTACCTTTTGCCAGTGATATATCGCCCCTAACAAAGCCAGCACACTAAGATCAACAGGATTTAACAATGGAAAATACGGAAATGGCGCAACAATAACGGCATCAGTAACACTATTAATTAGCACGCATACTAAAGCCGCAATCACCAATAAAGACATGAGCTGAACTAAATACACCGCACGATAACGATTCAGAGGCCACACTCGCAAACAACTAGCCAACAGTAACAACGTTACAAAACCTAATAAAACAAATACCCACACCCAACTACTCGCGATGCCACTTGCTAACAATTGTTGTGAACCGCCCCACAACAACAAAGCACTTAACAAACACAAGAAAATAGCATGCGCATCATTTAAACTAACTGGCGAATTTTCCTGATCAAATGATTCGCGCAAATAAAAATACAGCAGCGTTAACATTGATCCTGCTGCCCACACAAAACCTAGACCATTTTCATAAGGCGCGAACTGCATTAATGTAATCCACGCTATGACCACCAAACCCAATAACAAAATCGGTAACTGCCCGGCTAACGTTAACCATTGACCTTTCTTTTCCCACAGTAATAAAATAAAACTCGTCGCCAGCAAGCTTATTAACCAAGCAGATAACTCATACGCTGCGTCTAAGCGATAATCAATTTCATCATGACACGTCCACAACCACCAAGCGGCAACCCATAACAATAAATATTTTTCTAGCTTTAATAACAAATTTTGGCGCACCACATTTTCCCAAACAGAGCGCATTACACTTTTGTATAAATGATAAGCGCTTAACAAACCTGCCAAGACCAACACAAAACGGGTCACAAACACATCGTTTAATACAAACAGACTGCTATCGGGTGTATGTATATTTAATAGCGCAATGCCCGCAGCCACTTGTAACAACACGCCAAAAATAACGCGGTAATAACGCGCTTGTCGGACGGACACCCATACCAATGCTGTCGCTTCAATCGCCCACACCGATGCCAATTCAACACCGCTAAAAATTAACGGCACCGCTAGAGTAATTAAACCCAAGGCGACGGCACTAAAACTTTCCATTAATAATTTAAATGCATCACGCCACCGATACCAACAAACAATCGCCAACATTGCATAATAACTACTACCACCGAATGCCCACGCGGCTAATACACGCGGTTGTTCATGCAACATGCCCGTCAATAAAGTAAATGCAGCTAACGGCACGCCAAAAACTAAGGTGCTATCAACCCAACCTAAACGGCTTAACGGTTGACGCAAAGCAAACAACACCGCAATGACACTATATATAATGGCAAACAAACCAATAAAAAATTGGCAACTCGCCAGATGCTCATTATCAAACCGCAACACACCCCACGCGGTTGCTACCACTAGCGTTAGCACAAAGGCCAATAAATTTAAAATACGCCAACTTTTGAACCACGCCACACTGCCTACGGCAATATTTAATAAAGCATAATAAGTAAATAACCCGATGTGATTACCTGAATCATTCGACACTAAAATAGGTGCTAACAAACCGCCACCTAAAGCGAGCACGGCTAAAGCTTGAATATTTTGCATGACGGCTAAAGCGACTGTTAAAGCCACTGCAAAAATCATTAAGCCAAAAACAATGGAGATCGTAAATAGACCGGCTAATTTCCAAGCGGCAAATAAACTTAAATATAAAACGGCTAAACCTGTGCCTTGCAATAAAGCGCCATAAGGTCTGCGTTCACGCAATCGCCAACCTGCTGCTAATAACACAGCGCCCGCAATTGCTGCGCCTAACAAACGCAACTCTATTGAGATCCAACCATGACTGGCGCTATAACGAATTAAAAATGCGAGGCCTAAAAAAAATACCAGCGCACCGATACGCACCAAACCATTTTCGCCGCCGAACCAAACCATTAATTTTTCTTTGATAAACGAAATTTTTTCTACGCTTAACAGAGTCGTTGCGTCAACATCATTTACTGACGCAGGCGCTTGCCATGCAGAATGCGGTTTTTGTGTTGCTGTGTCGGTTAATACAACATTTTGTGGCTCTTGCTTAATTGCCGCGCTGGCATGTTGATTGGCAGAAAACGTTTTATCAACAACAGGTGATGCAGCGCCATCCAAACGGCGGCGCATTAATACTAATTCTTCTTTAAGAATAGAAATCCGCGAATGCGCTGAAACCACCGCGACAATTAACCCCGCCAACAACAACCATTCCATGATGATACAGCCTCTTTTGCTTACCGTTTTTATACCACATCAATCGGCTAAATCGGCTCAACTCCGTCATCCAGCGACAACCTAACATCTGAATTTATACACGCGTATAACAAACTATCTGGCGGACATAACAAATATTTTTCAAAAAATCCGGCTATGAATTTTTTCCTGATTAACAACACTTGCTTCAAAATAAAATGCAGGATTCAATAAGCGCAGCGCATTGCACCAGGAAAACTCATCCAGCAAAATGCCAGTGGTCATTGTCACCTACGACTTTTAACATTCGGGGGTGCCGGTATCATTAATCCCACGCTTCAAATTTTCGCGCGCCGCGCTCGCCATCGCTTGGTATTTAATTTTATAGGCTTCCAATTCATTTTCATCGAGCTCCTCCAAATCCAGTAACACAATATGCGCACCTTCCGTAACACGAATTAGTTCATCAAGCTTTAACTGCAACGCTTCCGTATCGCGGTTTTGCGTATTTTGAATAATAAACACCATCAAGAATGTAATAATCGTAGTGCTGGTATTAATTACTAATTGCCAAGTATCACTGAAACCAAACAGTGGTCCTGAAATAGCCCACACTGCAATGATCATTACCGCAAGCACAAATACTTTAGGTCGACCACAAAAATGCGATGCTGCTTTTGCAAACTTTGTGTATGCACTTGTCTGAACCATAAAACTTCTCCATTAATAAAAAATTACTTGAGATAGTACGATTAATATTTACAAATCCAAAAGATGTAGAGCCTCAGATTCCAAATAAAATATAGGACGCCTTATAGCTGCATGTTCGCTGATTCAATTATTACCTCAGCTTTTTCAATTATTTTTTCCCAGGCAGTGCATGCGTAGTTGATATATTCAAAAGCATCACCAATATACTGATCGTCACAATTTAATATCGGCATCGAAAATATAATTCGCTCTATGTTTTTAGGAACCACATCAATAGTAGATTTAAAAAAAACGAGACTCAAAACTTCTGTCGGTATCGTGCACTTTAGAATTCCAAGCGTCGGAAAACTCCCTGACCTAGTTTTAGCGCGCCTATCCTTATCATAATCCCCATGTTTAATTTTATTAGCAATATCTGCACAAATTGCCAAATAAAGATCGTTATCAATTTCAGTTTCAACCCATTTTACTGATTGCTTTTTGCTCCTTAAACGTTCTTTAACATAATCTTTTAAGCCCCACAAAAAAAACAAATGCGCTAACCACATCATCATTCACGTCATCAAAATGTTTTACGCCCTTTATAGAGCAATTAAAAATATCCTCATTAAGTTTTACAGACCATTCTCCATCACCGCCTTTTTTTGTTTTTACTCTTTGATGGATACGCTGAACTCTACCAAAAGCCTCTTTAATAGAGTTATATTCCATAAAAATTATTTATCTATCCATATTTTTGAAAACGCAAAATCCAACGTCGTTAATATCACACCTTCCCCACTAATTGCATAAAACCGCACGGCATCAACATTTACATTGTCTGCTGCAGCCAAAGACAAGGCCAGCGCCACCGTAGTTTTGTGGCTGCCCGGAATTAAACGTACTTCGGTTTGGCTGATGCTGTTTTTAATTGCTTGACCTGCTTTTAAAAATTCGCTTTGTAGGAAAGTGGGGCCATTTCCTAATGCGACTGGATCGCCCGCCTTATACTGGTAATCAATTTCAAATACGGCAAGTTGTGGCGTTTGATAGATAACTTGGACTTTTTGTATTTGTAAAACCGAATCCAGTGCTTTTACTGGTTCAGCACTGCGTTTAGAAGCTGCGGTAATGGTTTTATCTAAAATCAGCGTTTCGCGTTTGCCGTTGATTAAAATAATGGCGCGGTCTTCATTGGCATTAATTAGTTTAATGCCTTCTTTGGTGTCGCCGTTGCTAAACATCATGAGCTTGCCGTTGATTCTCAAAATGGCTTTGCCTTCTAGCAAGCCATTGGCGCTGATTTCATCGAGCTCTACTGCGCTTATGTTTTGGTTAAAGCCCAGCAAGATTACAAAAAATAATATTCCTAATAAATTGCGCATACGTTTCCTAAAACACCACGGTGCGGTTATCGAAGACTAATAATTTGCGTTGCAGGTGCAGCCAGATAGCCCGCGCAAGTACAAGTTTTTCTAAGTCACGACCTAAACGCACTAAGTCTTCAATATCATCTTTGTGTGAGACCCGGACGATGTCTTGTTCAATGATGGGACCTGCATCTAAATCACTGGTGACGTAATGACTGGTGGCGCCAATAATTTTCACGCCGCGCTTATAAGCCGAGTGATACGGTCTTGCGCCTGGAAACGCTGGCAAAAATGAATGGTGAATATTAATAATGCGATGTGGGTACGCTTGAATAAAGTTTTCGCTCAAAATCTGCATGTAACGTGCGAGCACAATAAAATCTATTTTGTATTGTTTTAATAAGGCCAGTTGCGCGGCTTCTTGTTCAGCTTTGTTGTCAGCGGTGACGGACAATATATGACAATCAATTCCTAACCGTTGTGCGATAGGTTTTACTTCTGGATGATTACTAATGATGACAGGAATTTCGATATCCCATTCGCCGGTTTCATAACGCGCGAGCATATCGTGCAAACAGTGATGCAGTTTTGAAACAAAAATCGCCATGCGCGGTTTGTGATCGTTGAAATGTAATTCCCACTGCATATTGCGAGCGTTAGCGACTTGTTGCTCAAAACCATTGCCGATGTCATCACGTTTTAATTTAAAGCCAGCAAGATCCCACGCCACGCGCATAAAAAATTTGCCGTTAACTGCGTCGGTGTGTTGATCGAGATCAACAACATTGCCATCGTGGCGTGCGATAAAATCGGTTACGGCGGCAACCAAACCTTTTTGGTCATCGCAATGAATTAATAAAATAGCAGCAGTGGTCATTTTTTTCTGGCCTTGCGATCAAGGTCGCGCAGTTGTTGGAGTTTTTCAGCAATTTTTATTTCTAAACCACGATTAACGGGTGCATACAATATCGGCTGACCTAATTCATCAGGAAAATATTGTTGACCGGCCGCAAAAGCATCATCCTGATCGTGATCATAACGATAATCCGCGCCATGCCCCAAGGTTTTCATGAGTTTGGTCGGCGCATTGCGAATCGTTAGCGGCACTTCTAAGCTACCTGATTTTTGCGCCAGTTGCATGGCAGCTTTGTACGCGGTGTAAACCGCATTGCTTTTTGCGGCACAGGCTAAATACACAATCGCTTGCGCAATCACTAATTCGCCTTCGGGACTGCCCAACCGTTCATAACTATCCCAGGCTTGTAATGCGATCGTTAAACCACGCGGATCAGCATTGCCAATATCTTCGGTGGCCATGCGCACTACGCGACGCGCTATATATAAAGGATCACAACCACCATCAATCATGCGGCAAAACCAATACAACGCTGCATCAGGATTAGAACCGCGCACACACTTATGTAACGCAGATATTTGGTCATAAAAAATATCGCCGCCTTTATCAAAACGACGCGGACCTTGCGTTAATAATTCTGTCAACGTGGCTGCGCTAATAACACGTTCGCCTGCTGCATTTGATTCAGCCAAATCCGCAGCGACTTCTAATAAATTTAACGCACGGCGCGCATCGCCATCTGCGGCGTTTGCTAGTGCTAAAAGATTGTCAGTGGAAATAGTTAAAGACTGCGCGCCTAAACCGCGTTCTTTATCTTGCAAGGCGCGCTGCAAAAGTTGCTGCAATGCATCTGCATGAATAGGTTTAAAGACATAGACACGCAAACGTGATAACAAGGCGTTGTTTAACTCAAAGGAAGGATTTTCAGTCGTGGCGCCAATAAAATAAATCGTGCCGTCTTCTATAAAAGGCAAAAACGCATCTTGCTGACTTTTATTAAATCGATGCACTTCGTCGACAAATAATACTGTTGCTTGATTGCGCGTGGCGCGTGCTTCTCGCGCTTGCTCAACCGCGGCGCGAATATCTTTAATGCCCGCCATGATCGCTGACATGCTAATAAATTGTGCAGCGCAATAATGCGCGACCAATCTTGCTAATGTCGTTTTACCAATACCGGGCGGGCCCCAAAATACCATCGAATGCAAGTGGCCTTGTTCGATAGCTTCGCGTAACGGTTTGCCGATACTTAAAACATGTTCTTGCCCCGAGACTTCATCCAGCGTTTGCGGCCGCATGCGATCTGCTAAAGGTCGATAAGCAGCTGATGCAGACGCCGGTTTCATAACAGAACGTTATTAATAAAATTATTTAGCTTTATTAGCATTTTTTGATTTAGCCGCGGGCTTAGCAGTATCTGTTGTTTTAGCCTTTTGCTCGGGTTCATCACTGAGAATATCTGTGCCTTTAGGCGGCGTAAACATAAACTGTTTATCATCAATCGCTGCATTCACTATCGATTTGCGCAATTCAATGCGCGTGACTTGACCGAGCTTGTCTTTTAATTCCATTACTTCTAAACCATTTTTGCCTAAAGCTAACAACATAAAACCAAAATCAGTATCTTTGTTTTTAACTTCCAGTTGCAGCATTTGACGGCCATCAATTAAACCTAATTCAATCACGGTGAATTCTTGTTCTAACGGCACTTCCGAAGTTAACAATGCAATCGGCGCCGCACCTAAGCCACTGCTCATGTCTTTCACTGTTACTTGCGCGAGATCAGCGTCATATATCCATAATTTTTTACCATCAGCAACAATCAATTGTTGATAAGGCTGCGTATATTCCCAACGAAATTTACCGGGCTTTTGTAACGCGAGTTTGCCACTGGCGACATCGAGCTGTTTAGCATCTTGATCAAATACAGTTTGAGTAAATTCTGCGCTCAGTGTGCGCAATCCATTCTGGTATTGTTTTAATCGCTCCAAACCCTCACCTGCATACGCATTACCAAACAGACCCGCAATCAAACTGAGTGACACTATTTTTTTAATCAATGACATAACAACCTCGTAAGTAAAATATTATATTCTGATGAGCATATTTATAGAGTAGCGAGATCACTGCAAGTTCCTGCTCTCTTCTGCTCTATAGACGTGAATTAATTTTTAGGTGGCGGCGGCGCCAACACTTCTCGCGAACCGTTGGACTGTAAATTACTGACCACACCATTAGCTTCCATTTCTTCTAACATTCGCGCGGCGCGGTTATAACCAATACGCAAACGCCGTTGCACATAGGAAATAGATCCTTTGCGACTTTCGGTGACGATGGCCACTGCTTCATCATACAAACTATCTTTTTCATCGCCGCCTTGACGACCGCCGCCCATTTCACCAGAGAATCCCAACAACGGTTCAGAAGGACCTTCTAATAAACCGTCGATGTAATCAGGTTTACCCGCTTTCTTTAAATGCGCAACTACGCGATGCACTTCTGCATCATCAACAAATGCGCCGTGGACGCGCTCGGGAATGGAAGTACCGGGCGGCAGATATAACATATCACCATGACCTAATAATTGTTCCGCGCCCATTTGATCTAAAATCGTACGCGAATCAATTTTTGATGACACTTGAAACGCAATACGCGTGGGGATATTGGCTTTAATCAAACCTGTAATCACATCTACCGATGGCCGCTGCGTTGCTAAAATCAAATGAATCCCCGACGCACGCGCTTTTTGCGCTAAGCGTGCAATCAACTCTTCTACTTTTTTACCTACGACCATAATCATGTCGGCGTATTCATCAATGATGACGACGATGTACGGAAAATTATTTAAGGTAGGCGCTGGCGCACTAGGATCAAACGCTTCTTCACGTTTGTATAAAGGATCGGGGATCGGCTTGCCGGCTTCGTTGGCGTCTAATACTTTGCGATTAAAGCCGGCAATATTGCGCACGCCTAGTGCGGCCATCACTTTATAACGACGTTCCATTTCTGCTACACACCAACGCAGTGCGTTCGCGGCATCTTTCATATCGGTAACAACGGGTGATAACAAATGCGGAATGCCTTCATAGACATTTAATTCCAACATTTTTGGATCAACCAAAATCAAACGGATATCTCGCGGCGTGGCTTTATACAACAAGCTCAATAACATCGCGTTGATGCCGACGGATTTACCGGAGCCCGTAGTACCCGCCACTAACAAATGCGGCATGCGGCCAAGATCAGCAACCACCGGTTTACCGGCGATGTCTTTACCCAACGCTAATGCGAGTGGTGAACCTAATTTTTCATAATCAGCCGATTTAATCACTTCACTTAACATGACGATTTCGCGGACTTCATTGGGGATTTCTAAACCGACGGTTGATTTACCTGCAATCACTTCAACCACCCGCACACTGACGATGGACATGGCGCGCGCTAGATCTTTTGATAAGTTACTAATTTGGCTAACTTTCACACCTGGTGCGGGTTGTAATTCAAAACGAGTAACAACGGGGCCAGGATGCACTTCGACAACTTCAACACTAATACCAAAATCACTGAGTTTGCGTTCGACTAAACGCGACATCGCCTCTAATGCTTCTTTCGAATAACCACCTTTAGAAGGTTTAGCCGGTTCTAATAAATTTAACGGTGGTAATTCCGTATTAGGTGGTGCATCGAATAAGGTAATTTGTTTTTCTTTAAATTCGCGTTCGCTGGTTTCAGCAGGTTTAAATACCGGCTCAATACGCGGCACTTTGCGCGGTGGTTTCGCTAATTCTTGTTCGACTACTTTTTGATACGTTTCTTCTTTTTGAACTTTCGCTTGGCGTGCGCGGTATTGTTCAACCCAATGCGCAATTAAATGGCGCGTTAACGCAATCAGGCGCAACGTTAATGCGCCAACCCAGTCCATCACTTTGAACCACGAGATGCCGGTAAAAATCGTAATGCTGGCAAAAAACACGGCGAGTAATAAAATTTTAGTGCCAACGCTGCCAGCAATCGTCGCTAAACCTTGAATGCCAATGACCAAACCAAGAATGCCGCCCGCGCCTAGTTCTGCCTCGGGCAAACTATTGCGCGCCACCCAAATAAACGAACCTAAACCACAACCGGTAATCATCAACAACACAAAACCTGCCCAACGTAAGGCAAATTTGCGGCGATCAAAATGCCCCTCATCATCGGATTCGCGCATGATCAACCAACCGCTATAAGCCACCATGACCGGAAACAAATAAGCCATATAGCCAAACAGATAAAACACCACATCCGCAAACCACGCACCAAAAACGCCGGTGAGATTTTGCACTGGCGCGCCAGTGCCAGAATGCGACCACGCCGGATCCTCTGCGCTATAACCCAACAACGCCAAGAAAAAATACAGCGCCAACGCAGCTAATACGTATAAAGCGGATTCGCGCAGCACGCGCACGACATAATCGGCTGCTGGGCTGGCATCGGGTTTACGTTTTGCTTGTCCCAAAGTGGTCTCTCAAGGTGAAATTTAGTGCCGCGTCTACGCGAATTTTGTACGGTAACTTATTGAAAAGTATATTGAAAAGCCTTGCACAAAGATAGGCCAATAAGCTTAGTACGTTGCCGCACGTTGAGATTCGTAGCGCCGTGGTATTCTCCCTATCCTTATGCAAGTCCAATATTATGAATTCGCAGGATAATTTATCGACATGATGCGCTCTATGTTGGCTTCTATCGTTTCCTTTATTCATGCCTTTTTGCTGGGTTTTATAGCATTAGGCATTTACGATTTTAAGAATCAATGGCTGTGCATTCGAGTACTTGCCTGCTATCGACGTTCTTTTTTATGTTTATCAATAATGACCATGCTCGGAACTTTCGCATATGCAGCTGAGCCGACCAATAGCAATCAATCAAACTCATTAGACGCAACATCGGTTGAGCCGGCATCAAGCCCGGCTAAGCTTCCAATAAAGAAGTCGAAAAAAACTACACGCAAACCTAAACAAACACCGAAAGTTTTTATCTGCCCCGTGCCTGTAGACACGCTGTCAGTGGAACCGATCACACCGGAAAACCCAAACAATCCAGAACAGCCAGACAGTGCGCTATTAGAAAAAGCCCAGGAACAACGTGACAATATTGGTGAATATTTTATTGAGAAAGCCGAAGATTTGGATTACTTTTTTAGCCGAAGAGTATGGACGGAACCCAATGAATCAAAACTACAATTAGATATCGGAGAAATTTTTAGAAAAGACGGCGATCGTGAAACGATTGCACGCATTCGCGCCAAACTTGACTTACCCAGTACTCAATATCACTTGCGTCTGTTTTTCGACACTGACTCGGATGATCGCAAAACTCTCGAACAACAGAGCTTAGACACGTTGCGCCAAAATTCTATCGGCAAAGAAAGTTCGGAAGGGGGCCTAGAACTTTTAAGCAATGAAATTGATAGTTGGAAATTCCGCAATCGTCTGGGTCTAAAATCGGGGGGCTTAAAACCTTTTTATAAATTTACAGCCCGACGCGAACTTGATGTTGAAGAACCATGGAGTGGTCAATTTAAACAAGAGTTTATTTATTACGAAGAACAAGACTGGCGCTCTAATACTACATTTAACATAGGCGAAAATTTCCGCAAAAATAAATATCGCGGGGCTGTTTCGCAAATACAATTTTTTGACTTAGATGATACTTTCGCTTTTTCGCAAACATTTTCAATCTCTGAAGATAAAGGCGAGTTACGCAGTATCGTTTATAGCGTCGGTACTTTTGGCTCTAGTGAACCAAAAGTACAATTTAATGATTATTTTATATCAGTAGCTTATCGCCAACCTTTATATAAAAAATGGTGCTTTTTACGTCTTAGTCAAGACGTCGTATTTCCCCGTTACGATAGTCACAGACCTAATCCTGCATTTGCTGTACAAATGGAAATTTTATTCACTGAATAAATAGTTTGAAATTCGTTAATTAATCACTGTTCTTACACGGCCAGACTTAATAAAGCCGGATGCACAATTTTCCCCGCTTGCACATTCACGCCCGCTTTTAAATCCGCCGCTTGCTGCCAATTATTATTCGCTAACCTCAATACATAAGGCGTGATTGCAGCTGATAATGCTTGTGCGGCAGTACGCGGTACCGCGCCGGGCATATTCGTTACTGTGAAATGTTGTACGCCGTGCATGGTGTATAAAGGATCAGCGTACGTGGTGGGTCTGGTGGTGGCGATACACCCGCCTTGATCAACAGAAATATCTGCAATCACGCTACCGCTGCGCATGGTTTTCACCATCGCTTCACTGACAACAATCGGGGCGCGTGCACCGGGAATTAAGACCGCACCAATTAACAAATCGGCTTGCTGCACTAGCATTGCAATTTGTTGTTCATCCGCCAACACGGTTTGTACCGATAATTGTTGCGCAATGGCGCTTAATCGATCAGCACGTTTATCTAAGAGCGTGACATGTGCGCCTAAACCTATCGCCATTTGCGCGGCATGGTGTCCTGCGACACCGGCGCCTAATATCACGACATGTCCGGGTTCGGTACCATTTAATCCGCCGAGTAAAATTCCTCGACCACCTTGTGATTGATGCAAGGCATGCGCACCCACTTGCACCGCAACACGACCGGCAATTGCACTCATAGGTGCTAACAAAGGCAAGCTACCATCAGCGGCTGTCACTGTTTCAAACGCAATCGCAGTTAAACCAATGTTGCATAAATGCTGAGTAAGCGCGGGTTCCGCCGCAAGATGTAAATAACTGAATAACAAATGATCTGAGCGTAATAAAGCTAAATCACCGGAGATAGGTTCTTTGACTTTAACAATCAACGTGGCTTGTGCGTACAACTGCGCGGCATTGGCTGCAATCTGTACACCTATTGTCGAATATTCGCTGTCACTAAAACCACTGCTGACACCCGCGCCAGTCTCTATTGATACGGTATGCCCCGCTGCTAATAAACGTGCTGCATCCGTCGGAATAATCGCCACACGACCTTCGCGTAGCTTGGTTTCTTTGGGTATACCGATATGCATGTGAGTTCTACCTTATTTAACGTTTAGCGGTTTACGCTGTTACTTGCATTCCGTACTATTAGCGACCATAACACCGTGACATAAATACATTAAGATACAGTGTATACACATTCTGGATAGGAGTAGTTCCCCGTGAGCTCGACAAATAATAAATCTAACAAGCATGCCCGCTTATTAATTCTCGGTTCTGGCCCTGCCGGTTATACCGCCGCCGTGTATGCCGCTCGCGCGAATCTTAAACCCGTGCTAATTACCGGTTTAGCCATGGGTGGTCAATTAACGACCACGACAGAAGTTGATAACTGGCCAGGTGACGTAGAAGGTTTGCAAGGTCCTGATTTAATGGCGCGCATGCAAAAACATGCGGAACGTTTTGAAACCGAAATTATTTTCGATCATATTCACACTGCGAATTTAAAAAAATCACCTTTCACACTGATCGGTGATTCAGGCACTTACACCTGTGATGCATTAATTATTGCCACCGGTGCTAGCGCCAAATATTTAGGCTTACCTTCTGAAGAAGCATTTAAAGGCAAAGGTGTTTCAGCGTGCGCAACCTGTGATGGTTTTTTCTATCGTGGTAAAGAAGTCGCCGTCATCGGCGGTGGTAACACCGCGGTGGAAGAAGCGTTGTATTTATCTAACATCGCCAGCAAAGTCACGGTGATTCATCGTCGCGACAAATTCCGCTCAGAAAAAATTCTGTCTGATCGTTTATTAGAAAAAGCTAAAAATGGCAACGTAGTTGTCGAATGGCATCACGCACTTGATGAAGTACTCGGCGATAAATCAGGCGTTACTGGCATTCGCGTAAAACATGCCGAAACCGGTGTTAGCAAAGATATTAATTTAGCCGGTGTCTTTATTGCGATTGGGCATAATCCTAACAGTGATATTTTCCAAGACCAATTAGAAATGGCCGATGGTTACATCAAAGTGCACAGTGGCAGTAAAGGTAATGCTACCGCAACCAGTGTTAAAGGTGTGTTTGCTGCAGGTGATGTAATGGATCATATTTATCGTCAAGCAATTACTTCCGCTGGCACAGGTTGTATGGCGGCGTTAGATGCAGAAGCGTATCTTGAATCGTTAAATTAATCTTTCAATTATTCTAGACCCACAAAAACCTGTCGTGTTTATTTTTCAATAACACGGCAGGATTTTTTACAACTGCTACCCATCGATGAGATATGTCATTGCACACTGATACGTTGACCCATCTCGATACAACCGCCGCCCATGAATGGGATGCGCTACACACCCAAGACAATCCTTTTTTAAATCATGCGTTCTTAAACAATCTCGAACAACAACAATGTTTAGGCGCACGCATCGGTTGGTTGCCACAACACTTGCTGGTGCGTGATGCAGCAGAACATTTAGTCGGTGCATTGCCGCTGTATTTAAAAACTAATTATTTTGGTGAATTTGTGTTTGATGGAGCATGGGCTTCTGCCTATGAACAAAATGGATTAAATTATTATCCAAAATTGGTCAGCGCCATTCCGTTTTCACCTATTGCTAGTGCACGCTTTCTAACACATCAAAACATGGCGGCGACCGAACAAGAAACTATTAAACAAACTTTACACTCGGCATTAATTGAAAAACTAGAAACCCAACAACTCTCCTCTGCACATATTTTATTTGCACAAAACAGTGATATGGATTGGCTAGAGCAACAAGGTTACTTACGTCGTTTACAATATCAATATCAATGGAAAAACCACAGCTACAACAGCTTCGATGATTTTCTAGGCGAATTCCGCTCTCGCAAACGCAAAGATTTGCGCAAAGAACGTGAACGCTTACACAGCGATGGCATTAGCATTCAACGTTTTCATGGCAACGAACTACCTGAAGAACTATGGCCCACCGTGTATGCTTTTTATGCGAGCACTTTTCATAAAAAGGGCAACTACCCTGCGCTAACACTCGCGTTCTTTAAACAAACGGCGCTGCAAATGGGCGCACAAATGTTAATCCTGCTCGCGCAACATGAACAACGTTGGGTAGCTGGCGTGATTAATTTTATTGGCACACAAGCCATGTATGGTCGTTATTGGGGCTGCCTGGAAGACTATGATGCATTGCATTTTGAATTGTGTTTTTATCAAGGTATTGAATATTGCATAGAAAAAAATCTACAACGATTCGAACCCGGGGTACAAGGCGAACATAAAATTACGCGCGGCTTTATGCCGACCGAAACGTGGTCAGCGCATTGGATTCGACATGCCGATTTTAAACACGCCATTAGCCGATTTTTAAAACAAGAAACCGATTATCTAAAAACCTCTTTACCAGAACTAGAAGCCTTAGCGCCGTTTCGACGCGCAACGAGTGACAATGATTAACGAGTGGCAAGCCACTGTTATCGCGCTAAGATAAGTTCATGACAAATTTAATTTGGTTATCACCCGGTGATACTAAAATGCGCTTTCCGCATCCAGAAATGGCGCTGGATGAACCAGATGGTTTGCTGGCAGCAGGCGGTGATCTTTCGCCGCAACGCTTAGTCAGCGCTTATCGGCAAGGTATTTTTCCTTGGTACAATTCAGGCGAACCGATTTTATGGTGGTCACCGAGTCAACGTGCGGTCTTATTTCCAGAACGCTTTCATGTGTCGCGTAGTTTTCGGCGCTACTTAAATCAACACACTTTTAATATTACATGGAATCAAGATTTTAATGCGGTGATTGCGGCTTGTGCTGCGCCGCGTAGTTATGCGAATGACACGTGGATTACCGCAGAAATGCAAAATGCTTATAAACGTTTGCACATATTAGGTTATGCACATTCTTTAGAATGCTGGCAAGCAGATGAATTGATCGGTGGAATTTACGGCGTGCAATTAGGCTGCGTATTTTTTGGTGAATCGATGTTTAGTCGTATCAGCAATGGCTCTAAGTTAGCACTCTATGCATTAGCGCAACGCGCCGATATTCAATTAATTGATTGCCAGATACCTAATCCACATTTAATGTCTTTAGGTGTTGAACGCATGACGCGTACTGAATTTTTGCAGCGGCTAGAAAAGTTATTGCGGATATCGGCAGAGAAACCACTGTAAAAACAGTTTCTCTGCTGATTTAATGACTTTATTTTTTAAATAGGAAACACAAAATAAACTAAGCCTACAGGCACAGCTACTAAAATACTCGCAATACCTAAACCTAATGGCACCCAATAATTCCACAGTAAAGTGGTTGGTGTCTCACCGCTGTGCATATAACTCAGATAACCGCCGTATAAAGAAAAAACACTTGATGCGCAGGCGATTAAAGCAATCCAACCTTCTTGAGCGAAAAATCCCAACAATGGAATATTTTTAGGCAAGATGCCCACAGAAATGGTAATTAAGATAAGCGTTAAAGCCAGCAGTCCTCCACCAATTGAAATCATGGTTAAATAAAGCTGCTGAAAATCACGTTGTGCTGCTGTCAGCATAAAACTCTCCGTTATCCTAAAATGGTAAACCCAATATACCTGTGATGACAATATAAAGCAGTAACAAGGTCAACACAAATATCAAAGTAAAACACACTTGCCGCAAAAAATGCCAAGCGGGTTTATGAAAAACACGTCGTGCTAATAGATAAAAAACCGCAATCCAAAACAATATGACAATAATGTAACGCATGCTTAGAGGTTTTTGAGTATCGCACGTTTAACATCTAATAAAGTCGCGTCTACCGTTACAACATCGGCGGTACTTTGCTGCATCGCGGTATCGGGATCTTTAAGACCATGCCCGGTCAACGTACACACTATGCGACTACCCGCAGGAATTTTACCACGCTGCAAATCACGCAAGGCACCTGCAACAGAGGCGGCTGATGCCGGCTCACAAAAAACGCCTTCTTTTTCTGCTAATAATTTTTGCGCCGCTAAAATTTCAGCATCCGTTAATTCATCAAACCAACCATTCGATTCGGCTTGAACTTTCCAAGCGCGATCCCATGACTGCGGATGACCAATGCGAATCGCAGTAGCAACCGTTTCTGGATTATCGACCATATGACCACGCATAAAAGGCGCAGAACCTGCTGCTTGATAACCCACCATGCGCGGACGATTATTCACCAAAGGTTTGTGCTGATAACGACAATCACCATCGCAAAATGCGCAGCTTTCAGTTTTGTGGGCACCGCTACAAAATTCGGTATAACCAATCCAATGCGCAGTGATATTGCCCGCATTACCGACGGGTAAACAATGAAAATCCGGTGCACAACCTAGCTCTTCAACAATTTCAAATGCTGCTGTTTTTTGACCTTGCAAACGAAATGGATTAATTGAATTTACAATAGTTACCGGCGCTTCTTCTGCAACATCTTTGACGAGTTGCATGCCTGCATCAAAATTACCTTTGATTTGAATAACACGCGCACCATGCATCATGGCTTGCGCTAATTTACCCATCGCAATTTTGCCATCAGGAATTAATACAAATGCGCTAATGCCGGCGCGTGCCGCATACGCAGCCGCAGCAGCTGAAGTATTGCCAGTGGATGCACAAATAATCGCGCGACTACCCGCTTCCACCGCTTTGGTTACAGCCATAGTCATGCCGCGATCTTTAAAGGATCCCGTGGGATTTAAACCTTCAAACTTTACATATAACTCGCATTCAACACCGACTTCGCGTGGTACATTTTCCAAACGAATTAACGGTGTATTGCCTTCACCTAAGCTAATGAGTTGCGTAGTAGCGCTTACCGGTAAAAATTCGCGGTAACGTTCAATTAAACCGGTGTAACGAGAACCCAAAGTCATTGCGTAATCCTCTTTCGCTTTATATCGTGATGATTAAAAAATTTAAGCTAAATTTTCCATTCGAATGCGCGTTACTTTGCCGGTCAGCGCGGGTAACGCTTCTAACTCACGAATCGCTGCATTCATATAACGTTCTTTAATACGTTGCGTTAAAATAATAACCGGCACTGCGGTTTCATTAGCACGCGCTGGTTTTTGTAAAACGGCTTCAATACTAATACCGGCATTACCTAAAATCGTAGTGACTGCGGCCATCATGCCCGGCTCATCCACTAACAACAAACGTAAGTAATACGCTGTTTCAACTTCTTCCATCGGCAGTATGGGCAAGTCTGCTAATGCCGTGGGTTGAAATGCTAAATGCGGTACGCGATTTTCAGGATCGGTAGTTAATGAGCGCACTACATCGACCAAGTCAGCAACAACTGCTGAAGCCGTGGGTAATGCACCCGCACCGGGGCCGTAATATAAAGTGGGGCCAACGGCATCGCCGCGCACTAATACTGCATTCATGACGCCATCTACATTCGCAATCAAACGACGTTCTGGAATTAAAGTGGGATGTACGCGTAGTTCAATGCCATTCGCTGTACGGCGAGTAATACCTAAATGTTTAATGCGATAACCCAAACTTTCTGCATACATCACATCTTCGCGGCTGATTTGGGTAATGCCTTCGGTGTAAGCTTTTTCAAACTGCAATGGAATACCATACGCAATCGACGCTAAAATTGTTAACTTGTGTGCGGCATCAATCCCTTCAACATCAAAAGTAGGATCAGCTTCTGCATAGCCTAAGGCTTGCGCTTCTTTTAATACATCATCAAACGCACGACCTTTGTCGCGCATCTCCGTCAAAATAAAATTACCCGTACCATTAATAATACCGGCAATCCATTCAATATGATTCGCAGCCAAACCTTCGCGAATGGCTTTAATGACGGGAATACCACCCGCAACGGCTGCTTCAAATGCCACGACCACACCTTTGGCGCGCGCGGCTTTAAAAATTTCATTACCATGAATCGCGATCAAGGCTTTATTCGCCGTAATGACATGCTTACCATTTTCAATTGCTTGCATGACTAATTCACGCGCCGGTTGATAACCGCCGATGAGTTCAATCACAACATCAATTTCGGGATCATTAACGACTGCAAATAAATCGGTGGTTAGTTTAATATTTTGAGTATCAACTGATACGTTACTCAAGGTGCGCGTAGCCGCATGACTAATTACAATTTCGCGGCCAGCACGACGACTAATTTCTTTGGCATTTTGACGCAACACATTAACCGTGCCACTGCCGACGGTACCAACACCTAACAAACCAACTTTAACCGGCTTCATTACTAAACCTTATATAACGTGCATGATATTTATACATTGATTAAACCATCTTGCCGAAACATTTGCCGAATACCGCGAATAGCTTGGCGCGTGCGATGTTTGTTTTCAATCAAACCAAAACGGACATGATCATCGCCGTATTCACCAAACCCAATTCCGGGTGATACTGCAACTTTCGCATCTAATAATAATTTTTTGGTAAATTCCAAAGAACCCATTGCTTTATAGGCCTCGGGAATCGGTGCCCACACAAACATACTCGCTTTGGGTTTAACTACATCCCAACCGATGCTGCATAAACCTTCGCACAATACATCACGACGTTCTTTATACATTTCGCAAATTTCTGCAACACAACTTTGGTCACCTTCTAAGGCAGTGATCGCCGCCACTTGAATCGGCGTGAACATGCCGTAATCAAGATACGATTTCATGCGCGCTAACGCACCCACCAAAATCGGATTGCCCACCATAAAGCCCACTCGCCAACCGGGCATGTTGTAAGTTTTTGATAAAGTGTAAAACTCTACGGCCACATCTTTGGCGCCGGGCACTTGCAGAATAGAGGGTGCTTTATAACCATCAAATGCAATCGCGGCATACGCTAAATCATGCACTACCCAAATTTCGTGTTCACGCGCGAATTCCACAATGCGTTCAAAAAAATCCAATTCAACACATTGTGTCGTGGGATTGCCGGGGAAATTCAAAATAAGCATTTTAGGTTTAGGAAAAGAATTGCGCGTCGCGGCCTCTAATTCAGCAAAAAAATCCACGCCCTCTTTCAACGGCACATGACGAATATCGCCGCCGGCGATAACCACACTGTAGGGATGGATCGGATAAGCCGGATTCGGCACCAAGACCGCATCGCCGGGGCCAATCGTCGCCAACGCTAAATGCGCTAAACCTTCTTTAGAACCAATGGTGACAATGGCTTCTTTGTCTGCATCTAAATCCACGTCATAGGTGTTTTTGTACCAGCGACAAATCGCGCGCCGTAAGCGCGGAATACCTTTGGAAACGGAATAACGATGCGTATCGCCACGATGAGTGGCTTCGATCATTTTATCTACAATATGCTGCGGAGTCGGTTGATCGGGATTGCCCATGCCGAAATCGATAATATCTTCGCCCTGCGCACGCGCCTGCGCCTTCAATTCATTGACGATATTGAACACATACGGCGGCAAACGATTAATTCGCGGGAAATCAGTCTTCACATTAGGCCTATTGGGCGAGGGACGTGGATAAACGCGCTAAGTTACTGGCCAGACTGGCGGCTGTCAAATGGCAAAACTCATGAAAACGAAATTAAGGTGGGTAGCAAAAATCACGCATCAGGTCGTAGGCAGATAGATGCCGCTTGGTTAACCCATTAGCGCAATAAAGTATCGATTGAAAAACCTTTGCTTTCGAGGATTCGGCGCAGCCGTTTTAAGGTTTCCATCTGGATTTGACGGACGCGTTCGCGGGTCACGCCCAGCTCGACACCTACTTCTTCCAAGGTCGCACGCTCATAGCCAGATAAACCAAAACGTCGCAACACGACTTGGCGTTGTTTTTCATCCAACTCTGCCAACCAATCATGCAAATGTTCCAAAATTTCATTCGATTGCAGTAGTTCAAAAGGATCTGGATTTTGTTCGTCGGGAATAATATCCAACAAGGGACTATCGCCATCTTTACCCATGGGCACATCAACCGACGCTACACGTTCATTTAAACCAAACATGCGCTGCACATCTTCAATCGGTTTATCGAGTTTTTCTGCTACTTCTTCCGGCGTGGGCTCGCGTTCTAAATCTTGCTGCATTTTGCGGGCAGCACGCAGATACACATTTAATTCTTTGATGATATGAATCGGTAAACGAATCGTGCGCGTTTGATTCATTAAGCCGCGCTCAATGGTTTGACGTATCCACCACGTTGCATAAGTAGAAAAACGAAAACCACGCGTTGGATCAAATTTTTCTACTGCACGAATTAAACCTAAATTACCTTCTTCAATTAAATCCGCTAAGGCTAATCCTCGATTCATATAACGCCGCGCAATTTTCACCACTAAACGCAAATTACTTTCGATCATTTTTTGGCGAGCGGCTACATTACCCGCTTGCACCAAGGTACCGTAATGCACTTCTTGTTCGGCGGTTAATAAAGGCGAGAATTCAATTTCTTTAAGATACATGCGCGTTGCATCCACATCTTTAGTGGATATTTCGCCGGCAATGAATTTTTGAACTTCAGGTTCTTCAATTAATGCTTCGTCAATGTCGGCTTCAAGATCGTCATCACTATCGGGATCTGCATCAACTAATACGTCCTCGCTTAACTCTTCTAACGCAGCATCAAGCAATTCATCATCTTGCGGTTCGATAGCGTCATCGTTGGATGCGGCTTTTTTATCTTCCTTCTTCGCCATAACTGCCTCTATACATCAACCAAGTCTAATAGTGTGTTGCATGTGATTTATTACGGGGCTGGTAAATATTTCATAGGATCAACAGGAGTACCGTCTTTGCGAATTTCAAAATGAAGCAAGGCTTTATTGCCTTCTTTATATCCCATTTCGGCAATCGCTTGACCCATCTTAACGGAATCACCTTCCTTAAATAGGAGTTTCCGATTATGGGCATAGGCACTCAGATAAGTGTCGTTATGTTTCACAATAACTAAATTACCGTAACCCGCTAAACCATCACCACTATATACCACGCGACCACTTGCAGTTGCGACCACCGCTTGACCCAATGTTCCGCTAATATCGATGCCTTGTGCCGTGCTTTGCGCGCCTGCAAAACGTTGCACTACATTACCGCGCACCGGCCACTGCCAGTTTGCAGGTGGCGGCGCAGCTACTTTCGGCGCAACCTTAATAGGCGCGGGCATTTGTATTGGTGCTTTTACTGCGGTCTTAGGCACCGATTTAGTATTTGTTTTAGTTGGCACACTTAGCGGTTTATTATTGCGCGGCTCATTCAACGCCACTACCGCATTCGGATTTGTTTTTAAAACTAAGGTTTGCCCCGGTTTTAATGTGTATGGCGGTGATAAATTATTCCAGCGTGCAACATCACGATAATCCACTTGATACAACCACGAAATGCCATACAAGGTATCGCGCGGTTGCACGCGATAAGCGTGCGGATCCCACGCATCTAAAGTGGCGCAGCCAGTGATCAGCATTAACAACGCGCTGATGAATATACCAACACGCACTGATTTAAATAGTTGAATTGTTTTTCTAAAAATATTCCCGAGCATCATTTACACACGACCTTTTAAAAAAGGTACAAAGCTAACTAAATCTAATTCTTTTTTTTCAAAACCATCAGCGGTACGCGTAATGCACAACAAGCGTTGCGCTTCACCCATATTGCCTACCGGAATAACTAAACGCCCGCCTATCACTAATTGCTCCAACAAAGGTTGCGGCACTTCTTCAGGCGCGGCTGTTACGATGATGGCATCATAAGGACCATGTGCCGCCCAACCCCACGAACCATCGGAATGTTTTAAGCGCACATTACTTAAACGTAAACCACGAAGAATAGCTTGCGCACGTTCATGCAAACCTAAAATACGCTCAACACTATAAAACTGTGGCACTAACATCGCTAACACGGCGGCTTGATATCCGGAACCGGTGCCAACTTCTAAAACTTTTTTCGGATATTGCAGAGGATCGCTACCCAAAATAGTTTCTGTCATGCGCGCAACGGTATAAGGTTGCGATATTGTTTGACCATGACCTATCGGCAATGCGCAATCTTCATACGCGCGATTCGCCATCGCTTCATCAATAAACAAATGTCGCGGCATCGTGCGTATCACGCTTAATACACTTTCATTGCTCACACCTTTTTCACGCAAGCGCCGCACTAATTCATCACGTCGTCGTTGCGACGTCATGCCAATACCTAACAACGCTTGTTTGTTGAAAGATTTCACTTAGCCTTTAACCATTCGCGCAAAGAGTTGATGCTGTCGTAACGGGTAAGATCAACGCTCAAAGGTGTAATAGAAACGCAGTTATTATTAACCGCATGAAAATCAGTGCCCGGCCCCGCATCTGCTTCAGAACCTGCGGGTCCTATCCAATAGATAGGCAGATTTTTAGGATCGCGTTCTTTAATGACCGCTTCTGATTTATGTCGATTGCCAAGTCGTGTAACTTCCCAGCCCGCTAAATCTTCCCATGCGACATCTGGCACATTCACATTTAAAATAGTATCTGCAGGTAAAGCATGATGTTGTAAACGCTGTATTAAGTTTTGTACCACGCGACCCGCAGTTGCAAAGTTTTGTGGATCACGACTCGCCATCGATACTGCGATCGCAGGCAAACCTAAAAAACGACCTTCCATAGCCGCGGCAACGGTGCCAGAATAAATAACATCATCACCTAAATTAGCACCGGCATTAATGCCAGAAATAACCATGTCGGGTTCATAATCCCACAAACCCGTTAAAGCCAAATGCACGCAATCAGAAGGCGTGCCATTCACATAATAAAAACCGTTGTCGGCGAGATAAACACGTAAGGGGTCATAAAGCGTTAATGAATTACTGGCGCCACTGCGATTACGATCAGGCGCAATCACGGTTACTTCTTCTGCTATTTGCTTAACTGCTTCACTCAAGGCTTTTAAGCCTGGCGCTAAATATCCATCATCATTACTTAATAAAATACGCATGAATACAGCAATCACCTTTTGAATAACATACACTTACAAACAAGTAGGAGCCAGCCGCCATGTTACCGGAATTTTACGCAGGATCTCAGCGAAAATAACCGCTAATCATCACCTAAATGCTATGAGCAAAAAAATCATTAATGATGACGACAGCCAATTATTTCGCCAAGCAGTAGCCGATGCGAAACCGCTGTCGCATGACAAACACGTACCAGAACCGGTTCGACCTAAACCTATTCCCTTACAAAAACAAAAAGACGAACAACATATTCTAGAAAACTTATTATCCGATCATTACGATCCTAACGATCCGATGAATTTAGATAGCGGCGAGGAAATGAGTTATCACCGCCCCGGCATTCAACATAGCGCATTACGCAAATTACGTCGCGGCCAATATTCCATTCAAGCCGAATTAGATTTACACGGTTTAACCGTGAAAGAATCTCGCACCGTCTTACTCGAATTTCTTGATCATGCGCGTCATCATTCAATGCAATGCGTACGTATCATTCATGGTAAAGGACGTAAATCCGCCAACAAAGGCCCCGTGCTAAAACCGATGGTGGGCAAATGGCTCACCCAACTAGATTGTGTGCTGGCGTTTTGCACCGCACGTCCCGTCGATGGTGGTAGTGGCGCCGTCTACGTATTACTCAAACGCGGTTAAAAACTTTTATTCAAACGGTAAATCAGCGGCCGCATACAAACTTTGAACATCAGCGGCTTCTAATAAACGATGTTGGCCTTGACGCAAATGCGCTGCCAATTGAACGGTACCAAAACGAATGCGGATCAATCGACTCACTTGCAAGCCTTGCGATTCCCATAAACGTCGAACTTCACGTTTACGACCTTCACGTAACACGACGTTATACCAATGATTGCGACCTTCACCGCCACCATCTTCAATACTTAAAAATTTTGCGGGACCATCTTCCAAGGTCACACCAGCCAATAATTTATCTAAAATAGTTTTATCTACTGCGCCAAACACACGCACAGAATATTCACGCTCCACTTCATAAGACGGATGCGTCAAGCGATTAGCTAATTCGCCATCGGTGGTGAACAATAATAATCCTGAGGTATTTAAATCGAGTCTGCCGATATTAATCCAGCGTCCCGTTTTTAAACGAGGTAATGCAGCAAAAACCGTGGGTCGTTCTTCCGGATCACGACGCGTGCACACTTCGCCTTCAGGCTTGTGATACATCAACACTTTATGCGCCGTTTGAGTTTTACTCGGGGTCGCAATGCGCCGACCATTTAAACGAATGTCATCGGTCAATAACGCTTTATCACCGAGCTCAATCACTTTACCATTCACGGTAACACGACCTTCGCTGATGAGGCGCTCACATTCGCGACGGGATCCAAGACCCGCCGCCGCTAGAATTTTTTGCAAACGTTCGGCAGACATGTAAGGCTCAACATCCTATGATAGATAAAAGTAACGGATAAAAACTAATGTTAATACACAATCAAGCAGCGACCTTACCACGTCTACGCCAACTACTTTTTATCAGTAGTTTGAGCATGCTGTTAAGCGCGTGTGTAGCCACGCCATCCAATCCCAAACAAGGTCAACAAAACCAACAACGTCAGCAAGTAGTTCGCACGGCCCTGAGTTTACAAGGAAAACCTTATCACTACGGTGGACAAACTCCACAGCAAGGTTTTGATTGCAGTGGTTTGGTGCGTTACAGCTTTGCACAAAACGGTATTCAATTACCCCGTACATCTTATGAACAATATCGCCGCAGCGAAGCCATTAGTCGATCACGGTTAAAATTAGGTGATCTGGTATTTTTTCGACTCGGCGGCAAAACCGTTTCACACGTAGGTATTTATATTGGCAACAATGAATTTGTGCATGCGCCGGGTCGCGGCCGCGCAGTTACCACTGAAAATCTCGACGCGCCTTATTGGCAAACAACTTACGTGGGTGCTGGCAGCGTGCTGAATTAATGCACCGTGTTTATATTAACAACCGTGTCATCAACCGCCGGCGCAACTAATTCACCTGACTCTGTCAAGCTGCTCACCACTTCATTCAAAATAGCGGCGGGCTGACCTTCAAAATCTAATTGCGGATACAATTTGTCTAAATCTTTAATTTCCATCAGCGTGGGCAATTCATCCAAAGCGCGCAAATCAAAATAATCTAAAAATTCACGGGTGGTACCAAACATCGCAGGTTTACCAGGCACATCGCGATGCCCTACTACTTTAATCCATTCACGCTCTTGCAAGGTTTTGACAATATTCGTGCTGACCGCTACGCCGCGAATTTCTTCAATTTCGCCGCGCGTAATGGGTTGACGATACGCAATAATAACCAAGGTTTCTAATAAAGCACGTGAATAACGTGGCGCTTTTTCTTCCCACAAACGACCAATCCACGGCTCATATTCTTGACGCACTTGCATGCGATAACCACTGGCGACTTCTTTTAATTGCACACCGCGTTCAGCGTAATCTTGTTGCAGCTCACCCAAGGCTTTGCGCACATCATCACGCGAAGGCCGGGCTTGATCTTCTAAATTAAATAATTCATCCAGCTGATTAATGCTTAGCGGTTTAGCAGCAGCCAACAAAGCACCTTCTAAAATATTTTTGATTTTTTTTAAGTCCATAAATTACAACTCCTCAACAATCTGTGCATCCGATGGCAAACTAATTTCAGCGCCCATCGGTTTTAAATAAATAGGCGCATACGGCGCCGCTTGGACAAAATCAATTAATGATTCTTTAATCAATTCTAAAATCGCTAAAAAAGTAACCACTACACCCATGCGACCTTCTTGCAACGTAAATAAGCTATGGAATTCTACATAACGATCCGCTTGCATCGCTTCCAACACCCGCGTCATGCGTTCCCGTACAGATAAGACTTCACGATTAATTTGGTGGCTAGATAATATATCCGCGCGATGCAAAACGTCACGGAAAGCCAATAACAATTCTTTTAATGAGACATCGGGTTGCGGCTGTTGATGCGTAGACTCTGGCGGCTCCGCTTGTGCCTGAAAAATTTCGCGCTCCATGCGCGGCAATGCATCGATAGATTCGGCCGCTTGTTTGTAACGCTCGTATTCTTGCAAGCGGCGAATTAATTCTGCACGCGGATCGTCTTCATCTTCTACATCGTTTAAGCGTGGCAATAACATGCGCGATTTAATTTCCGCCAACATTGCGGCCATAACTAAATATTCCGCCGCTAATTCGAGCTTTAGAATCTCCATCATGTCAATATAATGCATGTACTGACGGGTAATTTCTGCAATCGGAATATTCAAAATATCTAAATTTTGACGTTTAATTAAATATAACAATAAATCCAACGGGCCTTCGAAAGCATCCAAAATAACTTCTAAAGCATCCGGCGGAATATATAAGTCTTTTGGCATAACCGTTAGCGGCTCACCTTGCACTAAAGCAAACGGCATTTCTTCTTGTTGAATAGCGCTGCTATTATCTTTCGGTAAAATTTCGCTCACTTCACTAATCCCATGGCTTTACGCACATCATCTAATGTATCGCGCGCAAGATCACGTGCGGCCTCACAACCATTGGCTAAAATAGTTTGTACTGCGCCAACATCTTTTACATATTCCAACGCCTGTTCTCGAATCGGCGCTAATTCTGCTTGCACGGTATCAATAATCGGTTGTTTGCATTCTATGCAACCGATGCCCGCGGTGGTGCAACCTTGCACTACCCACTGCTTAACATCATCATTCGAATAAACTTGATGCAGTTGCCACACGGGACAACGTTCTGGATTACCTGCATCGGTACGTCGCACCCGCGCAGGATCGGTTGGCATGGTGCGTAATTTTTTCTCGATCACGTCGGGTTCATCGCGCAAGCCGATGGTGTTGTTATAGGACTTAGACATTTTTTGTCCGTCCAAACCAATCATCTTCGATTGCGCGGTTAATAAAACCTGCGGTTCCGGCAAAATAATTCTGCTAGAACCTTCGAGATAACCAAACAAACGTTCGCGATCACCGATTGAAACATTTTGCTGCTCTTCTAATAAAGCACGCGCCACACTTAACGCTTCACCATCGCCTTGCTCGGTATAACGTTTGCGTAATTCTCGATAAAGTTTGGCATTTTTTTTACCCATTTTATCAATTGCGGCTTCCGCTTTTACTGCAAAGCCCGGCTCATTACCGTAAATATGATTAAAGCGCCGTGCGATTTCGCGCGTTAATTCCACATGTGCGACTTGATCTTCGCCCACCGGGACTAAACCCGCTTTATAAATTAAAATATCTGCACTTTGTAATAATGGGTAACCTAAAAAACCATAAGTACCTAAATCACGTTCTTTCAATTTTTCTTGTTGATCTTTATAAGTGGGTACGCGTTCTAACCAAGACAACGGTGTCACCATCGACAACAACAAATGTAATTCTGCGTGTTCAGGCACGCGCGATTGCACAAAGATATGCGCAGAGGTCGGCACGATCCCCACCGCTAACCAATCGATAACCATGTCCACGCTTTGTTGCGCCAACATGCCGGGCTCGTCGTAATGCGTCGTTAAAGCATGCCAATCGGCCACGAAGAATAAACATTCGTAGCTATGTTGCAGCTGCAACCAGTTTTTTAATACGCCGTGATAGTGCCCTAAATGCAGTGCGCCGGTAGGACGCATGCCAGACAACACCCGCTCATTCTTGCCAGGGTTCGCCACTGTGATCCTTCTTTAATTTCGAATATGTTGACGCCAAGGACGCCCGCAAGGGGGGCTATTGTAGGGCTTGGGCGGGGTGGGTGGAAGATTGACAATGCGGCCTTTTCAATCTTGCGGCAGTTCTTTTGATTAATCGGCCACTTAATTCCCAATTAATACTCAGCTCAATTCATCCGATTAATATGCAAACCTAGCTGAGCCAACTCACATCACCCGTCCCTACGCGGATCACTTCCGGCGTCTCGCCTGTTAAATCCAAGACGGTGGTCGGCGTGGTTATACAGTGCCCGCCATCAATGATCAGATCCAATTGCGTAGCCAATTGCTCCCGAATCAATTCGGGATCCGCCATGGGGAGCTCTTCCCCGGGTAAAATCAGGCTGCTACTCATCAAGGGCTGGCCCAAGGTTTCCAACAAGGCCAAGGCTACGGCATGATCCGGCACTCGAATCCCTACGGTTTTTTTCTTAGCATGCTGCAGACGTTTAGGGACTTCACGGGTCGCGTTCAATATAAAGGTATAAGGCCCCGGGGTATGGGCCTTTAATAAGCGGTAATCGCTATTTTCAACTTTCGCATACGTAGCAATTTCGGATAAATCGCGGCACATTAAGGTGAAATTATGGTTTTTATCCACTTCGCGAATGCGACAGACGCGTTCCAACGCATTTTTATCACCCAAGTGATAACCCAAGGCATAACCCGAATCGGTGGGATAAGCGATCACGCCTCCCTGCTCAATAATATCTACCGCACGCCTAATCAAACGGGTTTGCGGATGGGTCGCATGAATTTCAAAATACTGGCTCATAAACTAACCACTCTAAAAATCCGGATCATATCCACAACAGCTCGCCGAATAGACCCACATTCATCACAAATACGTTATGATGGGCGCCGCATCATACCGACAAACTTAGCTAACTCACCAGAAAACTCATGAAATTCTTGTTCGATATTCTGCCCATTGCCCTATTTTTTATCGTCTATAAGTCGCATGGCATTTATGCTGCGACCTTTACGGCGATTGCCGTCTCATTAATACAAATTGCTTACACGTGGTTTAAACATCATAAAGTTGAAAAATCCCACGCCGTCTCCGCCATCATGATTACCGTATTAGGCGGCTTAACGATTGCGCTCCATGATAAAAGTTTTATTTTATGGAAACCCACTATTGTCAGCTGGGTCATCGCAGGCGTATTACTTATTCAATTAATCTGGCGTCGTCAATCAATGATGCAAAAACTAATGGGCGATAAACTCGAACTACCTAATGCCATGTGGTTAAAACTAGATAGTTTTTGGATTACGTCTTTTTTATTAATCGGCTGTCTTAATGTGCCTTTTGCCATGTCTTATCTAAACGCAGAACGTGCTTTAAGAACACAATATCCAAACGTCACTGACAGCGAATTAGTTAATTGGTCCTGCGCTGAAACTTTTCCAGCGAATGCACAGTCTTTATGTGTCGATGCGCGTGATAAAGAACAGCTGTGGGTTAACGTAAAATTATTTGGTTCTTTAGGTATCACGCTACTGATGGGCATTGCCATGTTTTGGTATATGAGCCGCCACTTGAGCGAAACAGATTTAAAACGTTTATCCGATCCATCAACGTCATCAAAAAAAGACGCTGAGTAAATTATTGAATGACGATGTGGTACGCCATTATTGCGCATGATGTAAGCGACAGCTTAAGCAAGCGCCAAAGTGCACGCGCGGCGCATTTGGAACGTTTGCAAGCATTACAAGATGCAGGACGTTTATTAATAGCCGGACCGCATCCTGCTATTGATGCAATAGATTCAGGCACGGCAGGTTTTACCGGTAGTTTAATAGTTGCTGAATTTGCTTCATTACAAGCAGCGGAGCAATGGGCACAAACAGATCCCTATATGATGACTGGCGTATATAGTCATGTAGACATTAAACCTTTTAAGCGAGTGTTCTAATGAGTGAACGTGTTAATTCGATACGTGAACGTTTAAGCCAAACGTTTCAACCGCAACAACTCGACATTGTTGATGACAGCGCCGCGCACGCAGGACATGAAGGCGCTAAACACGGTGGGCACTTTAATGTTTATATAGTGTCCGATGCGTTTGATGGCAAAAATCCCATTCAACGTCATCGCATGGTCTACCATGCACTTAACGATTTAATGCAGGGCGAGATTCACGCTCTGAGTATTCAAGCCAAAACGATCCACGAAAGTAATGTATAAATTAATCAACCAAAAAGGACATACCATGCAATTTAGAACTGTGCTATTGGGCTTAAGCAGCGCATGCGCTCTCGCTTTTACCTTATCTGCTTGCAACAAAAACGATGATAGTAATGTTGGTCGCCCTATGCCGGTCAGCGGCAAAGTTATCGTGACTGTCAACGGCGTAGAAATTCGCGAGCAAGAAGTTAAACCTTTGCTGGAAGGCAACGGCGTGTATCAAGGTAAAGAAGTTACCGTTGAAATGTTAGAACCCGTTATTCAACAAGAATTGATGCGTCAAAAAGCCATTGCTGCAGGCTTAGGTAAAGATCCAGAAGTCGCAATGGATATTAATCGTGCGGCCACCAACACCTTAGTCAGCAAAATGGTGCGTCAAATTTTGAAAGACAATCCACCGACTCAAGAAGAAATTCAAGCCATTGCCCAATCGCAAAGTGCTGATGCTACTCAATATCATGCACGTCACATCTTAGTAAAAGATGAAGCGTTAGCAAAAAAACTGATTGGCGAATTAAAGAAAAAAGCTGATTTCGGTAAATTAGCAGCGCAACATTCCATTGACGGTAGTGCACGTCGTGGTGGTGATTTAGGTTGGTCAACACCTTCTATGTATGTACCAGAATTTGGTGCAGCTATGGCACAACTCAAACCCGGCAAAATTACCGAAACCCCAGTGAAATCACAATTCGGTTACCACATCATCAAACTAGATGAAATTCGTCAAGTTGATACCGAACAATTAGTGGGTATGGCACAACGTGCTTTAATCAATAAGCGCATTGAAGATTATTTAGCTAAACTAAAAGATGGCGCCAAAATTGAAATTGTCACCAGCAAACTAGAAGCGCCAAAAGAAGCCAAAGAAGAAAGCAAAGAAGAAAACAAAAAAGACGCAGCTGCTGCTGAAGAAAAGAAATAGTTTTTTTATTAAACTAAAACAGTAAACAAAAAAGAGCGGCCTAGCCGCTCTTTTTTTACCCATTTTTTAATTGTTTTTTAGTCACAGACGATATTAATCAACATTGTCACCATGTTCACGCGTAGCTAGGAATTGAATCTCTGGCCAACGTTCTTGTGTCATTTGTAAATTCACACGGGTAGGCGCGATATAGACTAAATCGTTGCCATGGTCCAAAGCTAAATTCGCGCTGTGCTTGTTTTTAAAGTCGGCTAATTTTTTAGCATCTTTACACAGCACCCACCGTGCGGTTGTCACATTAACGGCTTCAAAACTACACTCAACGCTGTATTCACTTTTTAATCGATGCGCCACTACGTCGAACTGCAAAACACCGACAGCGCCCAATATGTAATCGTTATTCAGCATCGGTTTAAATAACTGTGTAGCGCCCTCTTCACATAATTGACTCAAGCCTTTTTGCAAGGCTTTCGCTTTTAAGGGATCGCGTAAAACAACACGGCGAAATAATTCCGGCGCAAAATTCGGAATGCCGGTAAAGCGTAACGTTTCACCCACGGTAAAAGTATCACCAATCCGAATGGTGCCATGATTATGCAAACCGATAATATCGCCAGCATAAGCCGCATCGACATGTTCACGATCGGCGGCCATAAATGTCAATGCATCATTAAGTTTTAAATCTTTGCCGGTGCGCACTTGTTTAACTTTCATGCCTTTTTCAAACACGCCAGAACAAATTCGAAAAAATGCCATACGGTCATGGTGATTCGGATCCATATTGGCTTGGATTTTAAATACAAAGCCGGTAAATTTATTTTCAGCGGGTTCAACTACGCGTTGTTCCGCGAGCCTCGGACACGGTGGCGGTGCATTCTCAACAAAATCATCTAATAATTCAGTAATGCCGAAATTATTAATCGCCGAACCAAAAAACACCGGTGTTAAACGACCCGCCAAATAATCAGCTTTATTAAATTCGTGACTCGCACCTTTGACTAATTCAATTTGTTCGCGTAATTCCGCGGCTTGCATGCCCAATAATTCATCTAGTTTAGGATTATCTAAACCTTGAATCACATCACCCGCGACGATTTTTCCGCCATGTTGGGCGCTGAATAAATGAATAGCATCCCGATATAAATGAAAAACGCCTTTGAATTGTTTGCCCATACCAATCGGCCAGGTAATCGGCGCGCATTTTATTTTTAAAATGCTTTCTACCTCATCTAACAATTCCATAGGATCACGGCCTTCGCGATCCAATTTATTAACGAAGGTAAAAATAGGCGTGTCACGTAAGCGGCACACGTCCATTAATTTAATCGTGCGTTCTTCTACGCCTTTTGCGGCATCGATTACCATTAACGCGGAATCAACCGCGGTTAAAGTACGATAGGTATCTTCAGAAAAATCGGCGTGACCGGGCGTATCAAGCAAATTAATAATGCGATCTTTATACGGAAACTGCATAACAGAGGAAGTAATAGAAATACCGCGTTGCTTTTCCATCTCCATCCAATCAGACGTTGCATGCCGCGCAGCTTTACGACCTTTAACGGTACCCGCCAATTGAATCGCGCCGCCGAATAACAGCAGCTTTTCTGTGAGTGTGGTTTTACCCGCGTCAGGATGCGAAATAATAGCGAAGGTACGCCGACGTTGGATTTCTTCTTTCATGCTAAACATTGAGCTACTCAAAACGAACAAGGCGCGGCATTATACCCAAACCACGTCGCTTGCAAACAAAACTACCACTGCGGCGACATATTAAGCGCCATCACCCACGCATCTTCGCGGCCATTATCTGCAGGATAATAGTCTTTGCGCACACCAATCCGCTGAAATCCCAAAGAATGATACAAGCCAATGGCATGGGTATTGGTCGGACGAACTTCTAAATAAATAGTATTAAGTTGTAACCGAGTGGCTTGTTCTATTACATAACGTATTAATAAACGACCATTACCTTGATCGCGGGCATGATCCGCGACGCACACATTTAATATATGGCATTCTTGTACTGCAACACTCAACACCACATAACCCAAAATATGTTGTTGTTCGCATAACACTCGACAAACATAACCCACTCGCAAACATTCGGTGAAAATGCTCGTTGTCCAAGGATAAGGATACGACGCATTTTCAATGCTCATGATCTGCGTAACATCGTCCGCAGTCATGGCTCGAATATCTAGCGGTGATGATTGTATGACAGCAACCATGTGCAACTCCGCTGCGGCACCCTATTAAATTGAATTTAATTAAATTTACTGAGCTTGCTTATAAACGCTTAAAGCCAACTTCAAATCATCCCACGCTTTGCGTTTAGCTATTGGTTTGCGTAATAGATGATCAGGATGATAGGTAGCAATAACAGGAATGCCAAATTCCGACAGCGTATGCACTTGACCGCGTAAACGCTCAAGCGGTGTGTCGGTTTGCAATAATTGCTGCGCCGGAATGCGCCCTATCGCTAAAATAATTTTAGGTTGCAGTAAATTTATTTGTTGCAACAAATAAGGCTTACAACAAGCAGCTTCATCTGCTTTTGCATCGCGATTATTCGGCGGCTTACATTTTAAACTATTGGTCATATAAACTTGTGCGCGCGGCAAACCAATTGCCAGTAACATCGCATCCAATAACTGACCATTGATGCGATTTACAAAAGGCTCACCTTGCGCATCTTCATCAGGGCCCGGAGCTTCTCCAACTACCAACCAATCCGCTTGCTGATTACCGACACCAAACACGGTTTGCTTACGACTATTCGATAAATCACACAAACCACATTGCGCTATATTTTCGCGCAACGCCGTCCAATCGAATGCAGATAAATCGCGTGATACAAGTGCCGGTTTTTTTTGCGGTGCTGAGGTTTTATTTAATCCACGCGCTGCAGCGGAATGCATGAGTGCTGCACCACCGGCTTTAGTTTCAACAGCGGGTTCAATCAGCGCTGAGGTTTCAATAATTGGATTTACTGCCGGCGCGCGTATTACCCAACGAGTAATGCCGAGCGCATCCAAATACTGGTGTTGCACATTACTCATGCAGGCGTATCAGGCTTATCAGTGTGGCGCTGATGGCGACGCGCCCAACGCCAAATAGTTAATGCAGGACCAGACAACATATAAAGTACAAAAAACGTAAATAATACTTTAGGCGGATCAAAAGCAATACACACATACACAAAAACCACAGCCAACATCGCCGTCAGTGGTACGCGATTTTTAGAACCTAAATCTTTAAAACTATAATAAGAAAAATTACTCACCATCAACAAGCCAACGACAACAGTAGTAATGCACGCTAATCCGGCTAATTCACTGCCTTTATAACCTAAGTCATAACCTAGCCACACCAAACCCACCATAATGGCTGCCGCAGCAGGACTTGCGAGACCTTGAAAAAAACGTTTATCAGCTTTGCCTACTTGAGTATTAAAACGTGCTAAACGCAAAGCGGCGGCGGCAACATAAATAAATGCAGCGAGCCAACCTACTTTTGACCAATGTTGCCAACCCCAATCATGCATCGAGAATAAAGCCCATTCGTACATCACTAATGCGGGCGCTAAACCGAAAGACACCATATCAGCCAAGCTATCGTATTCAGCACCAAAATCACTGGTCGTATTGGTTAAACGCGCAACACGACCATCAATACCATCTAATATCATGGCCGCAAATATTGCGATCGCTGCCGCTTCAAAACGACCTTGGGTCGCAGCAACAATCGCATAAAAACCTGAAAACAAACCCGCGGTGGTAAATAAATTGGGTAGCAAATAAATGCCGTGTGAGCGTTTATCATCTTCGTCTGAGATATTCATACAGCACCTACTTTTAAAGTATTTAACAAGTTTACTTACAAACACGACCATCTAAAAAACGAACCCGCCAGCGGCGGGTTCAATTTCATACACTAATAAATGTTTAATTAATGCTTTGATCTACAATCTTATCTTTTTGAATCCATGACATCATGCTACGCAAACGCCCGCCAACTTCTTCGATCTGATGTTCGCGACCAATGCGACGCTTGGCTTTTAATGTTGCTGCGCCACCTTGATTTTCCAAAATAAATTCACGCGCAAACTCGCCATTTTGTATTTCTTTCAAAATTTTGCGCATTTCATTTTTGGTTTCTTCGGTAATGATACGCGGTCCACGGGTTAGATCGCCGTATTCTGCTGTATTCGAAATTGAATAACGCATGTTGGCAATGCCACCTTCATACATCAAATCTACAATCAATTTCAATTCATGCAAGCATTCAAAGTACGCCATTTCAGGCGCATAACCTGCTTCCACTAATACTTCAAAACCAGTTTGTACTAAGGCAGAAGCGCCGCCGCATAATACGGCTTGCTCACCAAATAAATCGGTTTCAGTTTCTTCGCGGAAATTAGTTTCAATAATACCTGCGCGTCCACCACCATTCGCAGAAGCATACGCCATGGCAATGCCACGCGCTTTACCCGATGCATCTTGATGAATCGCAATCAAACTTGGCACACCGCCACCTTGCGTATAAGTTGAACGCACTAAATGACCTGGGCCTTTTGGCGCAACCATGATCACATCTAAATCTTTACGTGGTTCAATTTGACCGAAGTGAATATTAAAACCGTGGGCAAAAGCTAATACGCCACCTTTTTTAATATTGGGTTCAATCACATCACGATACAATTTTGCCTGATGTTCGTCAGGCGCAAGAATCATAACTATATCTGCGCTCTTAACCGCATCGTCTACGGCTTTGACGGTTAAACCCGCTTTTTCTGCTTTAACAGCAGAAGCAGAACCAGCTCGCAAACCGACGACAACTTTGACGCCTGAGTCTTGCAGATTGTTTGCATGCGCATGACCTTGTGAACCATAACCAATAATGGCTACTGTCATGCCTTTAATTAAAGCTAAATTAGCGTCTTTGTCGTAGTACACATTCATGGGGTTTCTAATCTCCTGCCAATAACAATTTTAAGACTTAATGAATAACACTTTTAATACACTTACATCGCTTACATTCTAGCTATGCAAACTGCGTTCGCCGCGCGCGATGCCTAAGGGGCCAGAGCGCACAACTTCAACAATTTCCAAATGAGCTAAACTTTTTACGAACGCATCTAACTTTTCTGCGTCACCAGTTAATTCAATCGTGTACGTTGATTCCGATACATCGATCACATGACCACGAAAAATATCAGCCAACCGTTTTACTTCGTCGCCATCATCTTTAACGGCCACTTTCACTAACATCATTTCGCGTTCAATGTGCGTTGATTCCGTTAAATCAACCAACTTAATGACATCAATCAATTTATTTAATTGTTTAGTGATTTGCTCAATCACTTCATCAGTGCCAACAGTAACCACCGTCATACGTGAAATGGTAGGATCATCAGTGGGTGCTACACTCAGCGCTTCAATATTGTAACCCCGCGCTGAAAATAAGTTTGCTACACGCGATAAAGCACCAGCTTCATTTTCGAGCAACAGTGAAATAATATGTCTCATCGGTTTTCCTTCAGTCATGACAGCTGCTGACGACTCATCGTCAAAACGCCCGGCGGGCATTCTATCGCGAGTATGATCAAGCAAGCTCTCTATCCCCGGTTTGTGGCGATAAGTGCATTTCGTTATGCGCCTTACCATTCATAATCATGGGATAAACATTTTCAGTTTGATCGGTAATAAAATCCATAAATACTAATTTATCTTTCATCGCCAACGCTTCTTTAAACGCAGCCGCTACATCGCCTGGTTTTTCAATGCGCATACCCACGTGGCCATAGGCTTCAGCCAATTTTCCAAAATCTGGCAATGCATCCATATAAGACATCGCGTAACGGCCTTCATAGAAAAATTCCTGCCATTGCCGCACCATGCCCATATAACGATTGTTTAAGTTCACAATCTTAATCGGCAAACGATATTGCAAGGCGGTCGATAATTCTTGAATACACATTTGAATACTGGCTTCACCGGTTACACAGGCAACGGTGGCATCTCGATACGCTAATTGCGCGCCAATCGCGGCGGGCAAACCAAAACCCATGGTGCCTAAGCCACCGGAATTAATCCAACGATTGGGTTTATCAAATTTATAATACTGCGCTGCCCACATTTGATGTTGACCAACATCTGAAGTTACATAAGTGTCGCGATCTTTAGTGGCGGCATACAACTGTTCAATAACATATTGCGGCTTAATGATGTCGCTGCTACGGTCGTAGTGCAAACAATCCACTTTTTGCCATTCCGCTATTTGTTGCCACCACGATTTTAAACTCGCTTGATCAATTTTAATGGTGGGTTTTTTCAACAACTCCAACATTTCTTGTAAAACATTTTTTACTTGACCAACAATCGGCACATCAACACGAATGTTTTTCGAAATTGAAGAAGGATCAACATCGATATGAATAATCTTAGCGTAAGGACAGAATTTTTTAGTATCGCCCGTGACG